>CASBPW010000114.1 GCA_949127685.1 Candidatus Sivonenia alaskensis PMM_0068
ATGTAAAGCCGCTCAATATCCTGCTTGGGGAAGACCGACAAGCTAAGTTGGCAGACTTTGGCTCTGCCCGTGTTGAAGGTCAAACAACCATGACCCAAACGGGAGCTTTTGTAGGAACCCTGGACTATACGGCTCCGGAAGTGCTCGCCGGTAAACGGGCAGATGCCCGCGTCGATATTTTTGCTCTAGGCATGACCTTATATTTCATCTTGACCGGTAAATTTCCCGCCCGTCCTTCGCCTAATTTCCCCCCTACGCCTGTAGCCCAAGGTCATCATCCCCGCATGGAAAGGCCAGATATTCCTGACTGGTTGGATAGTGTCGTAGCCCAGGCAACTCGTTCAGACCCTGCCATGCGCTTTCCTACGGCTCAAAGCATGGCTGATGCCCTAAAGCAGCGTACGCTGGGTTCCACTAAGATTATTCCGACCAAAGCTCAAGTCTGTCTGATTTGTGGTGCTCCAGATCCGCTTAGTCTCTCGGTCTGTCCCAGCTGTAGAAGTACTACGGGAGAACCTTCAGATACCTTCGTGGTCACTCATCCTGCCGGTGGACCTTCCTCCCGACACGCCTTGCAAGACACGTTCGTTAAACTATTCCAGGTTCCTGCGGCTAGTTTGCATGAAGTCCTAGAGGGAACTCGCCCGTTGCTCCAGGTGCCCGCCAGTAGTGCGCCTGTTATTGTGTCTCGGCTTGCTACCCACCGAGTCTCAGCCCGTTCGCTTCCTACAAAACAAGCCGGGCAATTGGTGCCACTTTCTTTCTACGTTTTCCTGGGAGGAATGACAGGGTTTGGCTGTTTGGTCGGTCTCTGGGCATTACCCATACTGCTGTGGACGAGCCCACTCATGGCTGGAGTTCTTTATCTACTGGCTTATCAGTCGGTGCAAAAGCCTCTCTTGAAACCGCAAGGGCCCTCTACCTCCACGCTCCCTCCTGCGCTAAAGACAAAAGTGGTGCAAACACTTACTCAACTTGCATCTGGGACTGCGCGCAGCCTCCTCTCCGACGTGATTTATCTGGGACAAGACCTGCATAAGACTTTGGCAGAAAGTAAAACCATCCCCTCCGATATCGGGCGCTATGTCACCGAATTACTGACCTCTGCCTGTGATTCAGCTTTGGCCCTAGAGCAATTGGACCGAACGCTAAACCGTTTGGAGCAGCAGCGGGCTCAGTTTTCGAACTTGCCATCAGGCTGGACGGAAGGCTTCCACAAGTGTGAACAAACTCGAGATTGTATGGTGCAAAGACTTTTGGAAACGGTAGCGATGCTAGGAATTGCCCAAAGTCAAGCGGTCCTCGCACCCCAAGGAGTTGGGCAACAATTGGCAGAACTCAACCAAGAACTGCGCCGTGAGTTGTACATTCAAGCGGAAGTGACCCGTGAATTTGAAGCGTTGCTGCATCCCCTACCGATGAAGTCTTAGAGTACTAGAGTCTAAGAGTCAGCCGAAGCCCCAAAAAAGGCAGATAGTTGCTCTACGCGAAAATAAGACCATGACGCTCTACCTAGTCGCTACTCCCATCGGAAATCTAGAAGACATTACCCTGAGAGCTTTGCGGTTACTCAAGGAAGTCGATCTTATTTTGGCTGAAGATACCCGTCATAGCCGCAAGCTGTTAAGCCACTTCGTGATTACGACCCCCTTGGAAAGCTACCATCAACACAGTGGTCCTAAGAGAGTGCAAGCGCTTGTAGAACAACTCATACAGGGTAAAACTATGGCCTTGATCAGTGATGCCGGAACTCCGGCAGTCAGTGACCCTGGAGTGGAATTAGTCCAAGCCTGTATTGCACAAAATATCCCCGTAGTGGCACTACCAGGAGCAAATGCTGTCTTACCTGCCCTGATTATTTCTGGCTTGCCTACAGACCGTTTTGTTTTTGAAGGATTTCTGAATGACAACCAGACAAAACGCAAAGAACAAATCACAGCTTGGAAGACAGAGCCTCGGACCATCGTTTTCTATGAAGCACCCCATCGTTTGAGAAAAACCTTAGGAGAATTACTCACCATGCTGGACCCGCAACGACCTTTGGTCTGGACCCGTGAGCTTACTAAAATCCATGAACAGGTAGGACGCAGCAGTTTGCAAGAGGTTCAGCATTTTTTCCAGGAGCACGAGCCTAAGGGGGAATTCACGTTAGTCTTGGCCGGGATTAGGGAACATCAACCGAGAGACCTCAGCGATGAAGCTTTATCCCAAGAGTTGAAGCGCCTAGTCCAATCAGGACAGTCTCCATCGGAAGCTGCACGCAGCCTAGCAGAGGAAACAGGACTACCGCGTCGCCGAATTTATCGGTTATCGCTGGAACTAGGAGATTTTTGAGGTTGGGCGATTGCTCTAATTTTCTGAATGATCTCATGGACTTTAGCTTCGTCCAGTTTGCCTTCATGGCGATCGAGCTCATTGGCTAAGTGCGCTACGTCCGTAATGTATACGCCACGAAGTTTCATCGGCTTTACTTCAGCGCGGGTAAAGCAGAGGACTGGATGAACCGTTAAGTCTAAAGCCCGCAGCGCATCAGCCAGAGAACGCGTTTGGGCCACAAAGTCTTTCTTAGGCCAGACTATTCCCATTGGCTGCCGAAAACCAATTCGGCCTTGGGAAACCATCATCGTCCCTTGCTGGCTCTTGGTCTCTATAATAACGATGCCTTTGGGACCGACTAGCAGATGATCCACATCCCCAATATCTTTGAGCAAGATGTTATTAAACAGATGCCAGCCTTCTCGGTCGCGCAGTAGCTCTTTGATATGGGCGGATACTACTTCCTCTGCCTTGGCTCCCCGGCGTGCATTGTAGACCAGGCGACTTTGTTGATTAAGACGGTAACCTAAAAAGATAGAGAGCAAACAGAGTGCAGAAGTGAAAAAAACATCCCTAAAGACAACGGCTGCTACCATCGCCACGATGGAGAAAAATATGGAGAAAAAACCTAAATTTAGAGCGGTAAGACGGCGCTTTTTGGCTAGCCCTCGGACGTAAGCACCTGCTGCGTTAGCTTCCAACTCATCGTTATCTTCCATAGGGGTGGATTGAGATGAGCTCACAGACTACCTTGCCAGTCTCTCAGGACAGGATTTCATATATATCCAGTGTACCTGTTGGACTGTTCTCCTTGAATCCTCTTAAGGGAATCCACATAATGACGACAGTAAATAAGACAAGCTAGCATAAAAGAGTCAGCAGTTATTTTAGGGACGTCCATGGGATTTTTTGATTCTGATATTGTTCAAAAAGAAGCAGCACAATTCATGCAGGACTATCAAAATTTGACAGCCCTGGGTGGTAACTACGGTCAATTCGACCGTGCGGGCAAGGAAATGTACATTGAACAGATGGAAGTTCTGCTCAGTCGCTATCGCATCTTCTTGAAACGGATGGAGCTTTCTGATGATTTTATGGCTCAGATGTCCATGAAGCAGATGCATGAACAGATTGGCAATCTAGGAGTAAGTCCAGCCCAAATGTTTGAGCAGATGGAGCGGTCTTTAGCCCGGATGAAGCAGGAAATTAGATGAAACATGCCCAAGGTCGAGCCATGTTATCTCAATCTAAACAGATAGGGATACGTCAAACCAAAGGGCAGCAAGCCGTCCTAGAGACTTTGGGGAACTGTGAACACCTGCTCAGCGCTCAAGAAATCTATGTCCAATTAAGAGCTACAGAGCATCCCGTAGGACTCGCTACCGTTTACCGAGCGGTAGAGTCGCTGGTGGTAGAAGGAAAGCTCCAAACTATTAATCTGGAAGGGCAAGCTTATTACCAAGTGGCTCAAGGCACCCATAGTCGCCATCATCTTGTTTGCCTCCAATGCAAAAAAGTAATCCCGATTGCAGGTTGCCCTGTGGGTGAATTGGAGCGTCAACTCTCCTCTCGGCATGCTTTTGCTATTGACTATCATGTTCTAGATTTTTTTGGTACCTGTGCCCAGTGTGACCAGCCTGTTTCTGAAGATTAATCCGTAATCATGGCGAGCAAAACTAAATTATCGCGGTGGACTGCTTCTGCTTCTCCCTCATAGCCCAAGATTTCAGGAATACGTCCACTTTTTTGGCCGAGTAATTTACTTAAATCATCGCTGCTGTAGTTGACCAATCCACGGGCAAATTCATTCCCCTCTAAATCACATAGATCAACCGGAGATTGAGCCTTAAAATTTCCCTCGATAGCCTGAATGCCTGCGGGTAAGAGTGATTTCCCTTGGGCTTGGATCGCTTTTACGGCTCCTTTATCCAACAAAAGTTTTCCCTGAGGCACGAGGCCATAGGCAATCCAAAGTTGACGAGAATTCATCGGGTCTTGCTGTGGCAGGAACTTGGTTCCGATTGCTTCTCCTGCGAGAATTTTGGGGAGGTTTTGGGGAATTCCTCCATCGGTAATGACCATAGTTATTCCACCCGCCGTAGCAATTCGTGCTGCTTCTAACTTGGTGACCATGCCTCCGGTGCCCCAGTTGCTTCCTTTATCTCCCGCCAATTGGTCTAGCTCCGCAGAAACTTGACCGACTTCTGCAATAAGCTGGGCTTTCGGGTCCACATGGGGATTAGCGGAGTATAGTCCTGCTACATCCGTGAACAAGATTAACCAGTTGGCTTTGACCAGCGTACCAACCCGTGCCGAAAGGGTATCGTTATCTCCGAATTTGAGTTCTTCCACCGCGACCGTATCGTTTTCGTTAATAACCGGAATAACACCCAGGGCAAATAGCTCGTGTAGGGTCCGGTAGATATTCAGATAGCGGTCACGCTCTATGAGATCGGCCCTAGTCAGGAGGACTTGGGCGACAGGCTGGTCGAGAAAGGAAAAAAAACGGTCATACAGACTCATCAGCAAGCCTTGCCCGACCGCCGCCGCCGCTTGCTTGCCTTCTAGGGTGGTCGGACGGGTCGTCAGGCCTAACCGCTTTGCCCCCACCCCTACGGCTCCAGAACTGACGAGCACAACCTGCCAACCTAAGCGCCGGAGATGGGTGAGTTCCTCGGCCAAACCGCCAATGACCGCCAGCTTCAGGTCTCCCGTTGCCCGGTCTGTCAGACTCGAAGTGCCAATTTTCACGACGACCGTACCGAGTTTTTGGGCCATAGTTGCATTCAAGAGAGCCTATCTATTATCCGCAGGAGCTGTACCCTGGTGGAAGAACTGAAATTTATGAATGGCACTACAACAACAACTCCAACGCAACTGGCGGGCCGTAGCTAAGCAATTTGAAGCGATTGTCGGTAAAACCGGAGTGGTCTGGACTCCTGAAGAACTGGTGGTTTTTGAGTGTGATGGCTTGACCAGCTACCGGGAACGTCCTCAGGTTGTGGTGCTTCCTAAGACCACGGAGCAGTTAGCGGCAGTGGTGAAAATCTGCAGCCAAGAAGGAATTGCTTTTGTTGCCAGAGGTTCTGGTACGGGATTATCCGGCGGAGCATTGCCCGTAGAAAATTGTGTGCTGATTGTCACGGCCCGTATGAACAAAATTTTGGAAGTAGACCTAGAGAATCAACGGGTCGTAGTCCAGCCAGGCGTAATCAATAGCTGGGTGACGCAAGCGGTCAGTGGGGCAGGTTTTTACTACGCGCCAGACCCTTCCAGCCAAATCATTTGCTCTATTGGGGGCAATGTAGCGGAGAACTCCGGAGGCGTCCACTGCCTGAAGTATGGCGTAACCACCAATCATGTTTTGGGCCTGAAGCTTGTTCTGCCAGATGGCTCTATTGTGGATGTCGGCGGCAAGCTACCAGAGATGCCAGGGTACGACCTGACCGGTATCTTTGTCGGCTCGGAAGGAACCCTGGGCATTGCTACAGAAATCACTCTGAAGATTCTAAAAGCACCTGAAACGGTCCATGTCCTGCTGGCAGACTATGCCACGGTTGAAGAAGCTGGATCTACGGTTTCCGACATCATTGGGGCGGGCGTTATCCCTGGCGGTATGGAAATCATGGATAACTTGAGCATCAACGCGGTAGAAGATGTGGTCGGGACGAAGTGCTATCCGCGGGATGCGGGGGCGATTTTGTTGATCGAAATCGATGGTTTAGCGGTAGAAGTGGCAGCCAACAGTCAGATTGTCGAAAAGCTCTGTCGTAAAAATGGAGCCCGAAATGTGCGGGTGGCTACCGACCCGGATGAACGTTTAAAAATGTGGAAAGGCCGCAAGGCAGCGTTCGCAGCGATGGGCCAACGTAGCCCTGATTATTATGTGCAAGATGGTGTTATTCCTCGGACAAAGATAACGTTTGTCCTCAAAGAAATCGAAGCACTGGGTGAACAATACGGCTATGACGTGGCCAATGTCTTCCATGCCGGTGATGGGAATCTGCATCCCTTGATTCTTTACGATAATGCGATTCCTGGAGCACTAGAAGAGGTGGAAGAATTGGGTGGTGAGATTCTCAAACTCTGTGTGCGTATCGGAGGCAGTATTTCTGGAGAGCATGGAGTAGGGGCAGAAAAGCGTTGCTATATGCCTGAGATGTTTACCCCAGCGGATCTGGAAACGATGCAATGGGTCCGTAAGGTTTTTGATCCAAAGGGTATTGCCAATCCAACCAAGATTTTCCCTACCCCGCGCACCTGTGGAGAAGGGGCACGAGCTATCCATAAAGAGAAATTCAAAAACATAGAGCGGTATTAGATGAGTCAAAATGTGGTTTTTCACCTTTTAAAAGCTAACGATATTAAAGCTATGCAGGAGACCGTGAAGGTGCACGGCCTCAATCCTCAGGCTCTACGACATACTAAATCCCTGAGTGACCTTCTGGGCATGACCCATTTAGGGGTTCATCTGGTGCGCGTGGAGTCAGGGAAAGAAACGACAGAGTTTCATTTCCATCATCAGGAAGAAGAGTTTATGTACATCATTTCTGGCCGTGGCATGGCCGAAATTGGGGACGAACAAGTAGAAGTAGGGCCAGGAGATTTTCTGGGATTCAGCGCTCCGTCTCTCCCCCACACGCTGAAAAATCCCTTTGACGAAGATTTAGTTTATTTGATGGGCGGAGAACGGCGCAGTTTTGATATATGTGATTACCCAAGAGTGAAGAAGCGACTCTTTCGGATTGAAGGAAAACGGCAATTGGTTAATTGGACTGATCTACATGAATTCTGAGGAGCATATATGGTCTGGTCGAAAAAGCCTTGGTGGTGTCAACCCTGGTCGATTGCCTTGACAGGAATTAGTCTCTTGAGCGGCTTGTACTTTGTTTTTGGCCTTAACTGGCCTCTGTTTATGCTCGGCGCTCCGATTGTGGTCTGGATGGTTTTTTTTCTGGGCGTCTATCCAAACGTTGCGAAGTGAGGCCCACCCATGCCAACCTCAAACGGGCCGATTTAAGTTAAGCCCTTGCCGATAATAAAGAAACTGGCGGGACTTCCGGGATGATCTGGTAGAGCACCCTAATCCCCCCTAGCGAAGCTTCTCATTAGCGCAGCCTGCGGCAGGCATAGAGTAGTTGGGGGGCCTAATTTGCGAGGAATAAGCTAGAATATTGTCAAATGTAACATTTCGTTGCATTGTGCTTTTCAGCGTGCTGCTCAGTGCTTCTTGAACTCTAATAGAGGTTAAACCTGGATGTCTTTCCCCCTAGCAACTGCTCAGATGTCTCTGGACTCCCTAGTAGCAGAGTTTTTTCAAAGATCAGAAGGGAAATGGAAATCTGAGCGGCGTTATTTCACCTTGAAGAGTGGGGAAGTGCAAGAAGTAGAAAGTTTACTCACCATTGAGTTCTTGGAAAAAGGTAGTGAAGAACTAATTCAACTTGCCCATGTTCATGAATTGTCCGATGAAACGGCTTTGGTCTGTGGCGTTAAGGCTAGCTGGGAAAGTACCTATCGTGGACCAAGTCAGAAGCAGTTGACAGGCTCCACCGTATTCGGAACCCTAGGCGACCTTCTTTATCGGGATAGAGGATTTGCAACTTCCAAGCCTGTTACTGCAAAGTTTTCTTTTCCAGAGGCCAAAACCATGCGCCTGAGAACGGAGTATGGCGGGTCTGTATTTGAAGAAGAAATCAAACTGATTGGTTCAGACTACCGCACCCGGCAAACCATTATCTCGCGGGCTGGCGAAGAGCAAATGATTGGTCAATATTTTGAAAA
>CASBPW010000115.1 GCA_949127685.1 Candidatus Sivonenia alaskensis PMM_0068
AGCCAATACCGTTCTGTTAAGAAAAAATTACTAAGGTTTGGCAGACGAAAGAATACGGCAGCCAGCCGGCCACTGAGAGCTTATCCGAAACGTATTGAGACACTTTCCAGTTTCCATTAATTCCACTTCCAGAAGAGAAAATAAGGGGCAAAGCCGAATCTGCAAATTATTGTTAAACAGACATTAAAGTTCCCTCTTGCTGTCTGTTTGCTCGAGAGGAAAAGCAATCCTCTCTATACTGGTGTTAGCAGTTGCCCTTTGAGGATTCCCATGACCATCGATCTAAAGTCTCTGCTGCGCCGCACTTTTGCTTGCAGTGTTGCCTGCGCACTCGCCCTGAGCAGTGTCGCTCTAGGAGAAACCCTGAGTGGTCACGATCAAGCCTGGGCCCGCGGCGGTTCTTCCGGTGGACGGGCCGGCGGTGGTTCTTTCCGTTCTCCGAGTCGCAGTGGTGGCGGTAGTTCCGGTGGTGGTAATTACGCACCAGCCCCCTACGGCGGTGGCTACGGTGGCGGTGGTTACGCGCCAGCCCCTTATGGCGGTGGCTACGGCTATGGCGGTGGAATTCCTGTGTTTATCGGAGGCGGTGGACTGGGCACCATCGTCATTCTGGTGGTTGTGGTCGGTGGTGCGATGTACTTCCTGCGCACGGTGCGAAGTAGTGGCAATGGTATCGGGGATTCTGACAAGTTAGAAATTTTTCGCCTGCAAGTCGCCCTACTAGCTTCTGCTAAGCAGCTGCAGCGGGATCTGACACGGATTGCCATGGAATCTGATACGGATACACCGGCGGGGCTGGCACGGCTTAACCAGGAGGTGACACTGGCCCTACTGCGCAACCCAGAGTTCTGGACCTATGCTAAGAGTGGGCAACAGAGCCTGCCTCGATTACAAGCGGAGTCTCAGTTCAATCGGCTGGCCCTCACTGAGCGCACAAAGTATACCGAGGAGACCCTCAGCAAGTTGGGAGATGGCAAGCCGGCAATCGTTAAATCTTTCTCAGCAGACAACCCTGACGAAACGGCAGAATACATCGTTGTCACACTGCTCGTCGCCACGGAATCGGGGGTACCGAGCCTTTCCGAAGTGCGCAACGCCGACGAACTGCGTCAGGCATTAGCAACGGTTGGAAGCCTGTCTGGAGAGCAAATCGTCGCCCTCGAAGTGATCTGGACTCCCCAAGCCGAGAGTGACACTTTAACCTCCGAGGAACTGTTGACCCAATACACGGATCTCGTGCGGATATAGAGAGAGTTCACCTGTTTCCATTAGAGCTAGAAAAGCAAACTTTATCAGTGAATGCCCAGCCCTATTACTTAGAGGATGTTTTGAGAAGGATTAAACCGATACTTTTTTGAGATAACACCCGCCGCAATCTGCGGAGTGGGGGAAGAAGTGCCAGCCCCATCGAACTCGATCAGGGAAAGACAGGCGTACTTGGCCCACCCCCAGGATTGGTTAGCCCATTGGCACCAGCACTATAGAGGTTGAAAATATAATGTCAATTGAACGATTTTTCGGTTTGATAAACTATTGTTTCATTCTTAATATTTTGCCCAAGCCATCGAAAAGGTGCAATCAGCCTACCTGTTAATTTAAGGATAAACTCCAATTGCAATTTGAATCCCTGCTTGAATGCGCTGGAGTGCGCTAGGGCTGATGCTGCCGTAAGGCCCTTGCTCTAGGTATTGTTTGCGCACAGCCAGAATGCTGTCGCACACAGCGAGGGAGGCTTGCTGAAGACCGCCTTCGCCAGCGGGAAGCAATATCCGGGTTGGGGTGTTGCCGCTACTAAGGTCGCTGGTAAAGGGGACAACGAGCACTGTGCTACTGAGTTCGTTGCGAATGTTAATAGAAACAATCACGGCTGGACGTTTTTTCGTATCGCCGATGGTTTTGAGGACTTTGATTAGATAAATCTGCCTTTGCTGAGGGAATACAGCCATCATGGCCTCTCGACATCAGACGTTTCAGCGAGTTGCTGCTGTCCTAAATCGGCCCAGGTTTCTTCAAATTCAATATCGGTCTGAGAGCGGCTTTGATAGAACTGGCGCAATTGTTCGTTGACTTTGTGGACGCGCCAGAGACGCAAAGCTTCCTCTATAACCGCGGAACGATTGTCGGATAAGCGATCGATTGCGTCCATCAAATCGGCATCAATCGTGACTGAAACTCGTCGCTTGATGGGTGGGGCGGTCATGGGCTAGATTGCTCAAGTATTACGAATACGTCATATCAATAATATCACTAATAATCATACTTAAGCCCTTGAAAGAAAGTTTGGAGGGGTCAGGCAGGCAACGTCTCCCGGAAAGTCTATACTTGCAACTAGCGATAGGAAGGGAACGGAAGCATTCTAGAATCCCTATTGACTCGACTAGCTGCGTAAGTATTTACTATCAGTCCTGAAAATCAACGAGTCATATGCACTTAATTGTATAAGTTGAAGAAAAAGGAGAGCGGCCCCAATCCGCTATCAAGAGGTCTAGAGAGGCCAAAAAAATTTATTCTGAAGTTGGAGGGAGTTAAGCCTTAGCCAGTCCACTATGACGCAGCAAAGGCTCAGTGCTAGGTTCACGACCCCGGAAGTCTTTAAAGACTTCCATCGGGTGCTTACTGCCGCCCAGGGCTAGGACTGTATCGCGGAAAAGTTGACCCGTTGCCGCGACTGCCTCTTCATCTTCCAATCCCGCATCTTCAAACGCAGCAAAAGCATCAGCGCTAAGCACTTCCGCCCATTTGTAGCTGTAGTAGCCCGCCGCGTAGCCTCCAGCGAAGATATGCCCAAAGGAGCACAGGAAAGAATCTTCCGGTAAAGGATGTAAAACCGTAGTCGTTTGAGCAATCCGATTCCGCAACTCACGAACAGATTCCGGACCTCCCGGCTGGTAGCGATGATGAAGTTCCAGGTCTACGAGGCTGAAGTGGATCTGCCGGAGCATGCTACTCCCACTCATATAGTTCCGGGCTGCCAGGAGCTTCAGATAATAATGCTCGGGGAGGGCTTCACCTGTTTCGTAGTGCTTACCTAAGCTAAGCAAAGTCGCCCGGTCGTAGCACCAATTTTCCATAAACTGGCTAGGCAATTCCACCGCATCCCATTCCACATTGTTAATACCAGCAACCCCGCTGTAATCCACCGTAGTCAGCATGTGCTGTAGGCCATGACCAAACTCATGGAACAGCGTTTCCACTTCCCGGAAGTTCATCAGACTGGGTTTATCGTCTACGGGAGGAGTTTGGTTGCACACCAAGTAGGCAATAGGCAAACGGGTGGTTGTGACTCCGTCTTTAGTGGTTTTTCCACGGTTGATACAGACATCCATCCAGGCCCCCCCTCGTTTTTCTGAAGGACGGCTATAGGGATCCAGATAGAAGTAGGCAATCGGTTTATCGGAAGCATCAGCAATTTGGAAATAACGGATATCCCCATGCCAGATTGGTGCTTGACCATCTGCCGCCCGCACTGTTACACCAAAGATACGGTGGGCGAGGTCAAATAAACCGTCCAAAACTTGAGCCAGAGGGAAGTAAGGCCGGAGTTCTTCATCGTTGAAGGCAAACTTTTCTTCCCGCTGACGCTCCGACCAAA
>CASBPW010000116.1 GCA_949127685.1 Candidatus Sivonenia alaskensis PMM_0068
CTGGGCATCCCTGAAGTCATGGGATATACAAAGATTGCCGGAACGCCAATTGCAACGGGTCTTTACACACTGCTCTTTCCGGCATTGGCCTTTGCTATCTTTGGCTCTTCTCGACATCTGGTGGTTGCCGCTGACTCGGCAACCGCTGCCATACTAGCGGCGGGCCTGTCAGGATTAGCTCAGCTTGGCAGTTCTCAGTATTTAGCCTTAGCAGAGTTGGTCGCCATACTGGCGGCTGGACTCCTGCTTTTGGCAGGCCTTTTTCGGCTTGGTTTCCTGGCCGACTTCCTGTCGCGCACCGTATTGATTGGTTTCTTGACTGGGGTCGGAATACAGGTTGCCATTGGGCAATTAGCCGGGTTACTCGACCTCCGTAGAGGGGAGCCCGGATCTATTCAACAAATAATCAGTGCCTTTCAAGGGCTGCCCCAGACCAATTTGTTAACTCTACTCATTTCCATAACTGTCCTGATCACCATCCTGTTATTCGACAAATTCTTACCAAAATTCCCAGGTGCATTGCTGGCTGTGATCGGAGCGATTATTGCCAGTTGGGTGTTCAATTTTGCTAGCCATGGAGTGTCGGTTGTAGGTTCTGTACCTAGTGGACTCCCCTCATTAGGGCTACCAGCCGTTTCACTGAGTGCAATTCCGCAAGTATTTAGCATTGCTCTCTCCTGCGGTATCGTCATTATTGCCCAGAGCGCGGCAACCTCTCGCGCCTACGCCTTTCAATATAACGAGCGTTTTAATGAAAATGTTGACCTAGTAGGTCTCGCTGCGGCTAATGTGGCTGCCGGAATGAGTGGAACGTTTGTTGTCAATGGTAGCCCTACCAAAACAGCCATTGTTGATACGGCTGGAGGACGTAGCCAGGTTTCCCACCTTACAACAGTGGCGATCGTGCTAATTGTTATACTTTTCCTGACTAAGCCAATCAGTTACCTACCCAATGCGGCCTTAGCGGCGATTGTATTTCTAATTGGACTCAAATTGATTGACATTCAAGGGATGCGCGATATCTTTCAGACCCATCGCGAAGAGTTCTACCTTGCTATCGTCACAGCCGCGACGGTAGTTTTTGTAGGAGTTAAAGAGGGCATTGTTTTAGCCATCATTCTTTCGTTGATCCTGCATGTGCGTCATAGCTACCGTCCCCACTCAGCGGTACTCATTCTCAGTGAAAACAATTTTTGGCAGCCAATCCCAGTCCGTCCTGGAAGTGTGTCAAAACCAGGTCTAATCATTTACCGCTTTAGTAGAGACCTATTTTATGCAAATGCCAGCCACTTTTCAGAGGAGGTTCAAAGCCTTGTCAAGAGTGCCAAATCACCTGTGAAGTGGTTCATCCTGGAGGCGCGAGCAATTACCGAAATCGACTACTCCGCATCCCAGACTATCCGGGATGTAGTTAAAGAACTATCCGTTCGGAACGTAGATTTTATCGTATCCGGTCTTGCACCAGAAGTAAAAGCACAATTTGATAGGGACGGGCTAACGGACTTAATTGGTGTTGATCGGTTCTTTAATCACTTAGAGAATGCGTTGGATGCTCTCTAAGACAAAGGCGATGAATTATTTGCAATTAATCTTAATCAAACAACTCACCGCTAGCTGCTAATCCGGATGGGGGCCTTCGGGAAGCCAAAGGTGATACGTAATGGAGATAGAGCTGACAAACCCTCGGTATGCCCTCTTTCTATAGTTCTTGTCATAACCGTAGAGATGAATTTAACCATGAAAAAATTCGCAAGCTCTTTACTCCTCGCTCTGACTTTAACTACTCCTCTGGTAATGTCAGCAGTCCAGGCAAAGACCACCGCACCGCAGTTAAAAGTTAGTCAAGCTGCTACTACTACGCCGGCCCCCACCCAGACCAAGCCACTGACCAAAACCCCAGAAACCAAGTCCAAGAAATCCACCACAGCCCAAGTCAATATAAACTCCTCTACCGAAAAGGAACTTCAGCAAGTCAAAGGCATTGGGGCGAAAACGGCTAAGAAAATTGTAGCGGGCAGACCCTATAAGAGCCTTGACGAGCTGACTACCAAGAAAGTCATGTCTGCTAAGGAGCTTGAGACCTTGAAAGCCCAGCTTGCCCTATAGGCCGGTAAGAAAAGTGGATTGACCTTTGAGTTTTACGTACAACTCAACACAAATTTAAGGAGTAATAACCCATGCGTTATGTGAAACAAGTTGGAACATTTCTAAGCCTTGGAGCCCTCATTCTGGGCCTAGCTGCCTGTGGTGGAAAGAAGAAAACTGGAGAGAATGCCACTCCTACTACAGCCCCTGCGGGTGAAGCTCCTAAGCAGTAACTAGCTGCCTTAATAACAATTCTCAATGAGTGTGCCTAAGATAAGCATTTTAGGCATCTGATTTAGTGCAAGACGGAGCAGAATTGGTATATAAAAATTATCGGCATGACCTGCAAATCGCTGCAAGCGTGAAACACTGGTTAAGACAGAAACAGATAGCCATTGGCCTACTCCTAGGCTTTTTAATCCTGCTGCTAGCCAACGATACAGCTATCGGAAAAGGGTTTGGAAATACCGGAACAGTAACCGTTGAGGTTACACCGGGACATCCCGCCAATACCTTCGTACCAAATCAAGCCTTAGGTGCTGGTTTGGATGGTTTAGAAGAAGGCGATGTAGCCCGCCTCTACACGTCCGAAAATATCCGCCAGATGAAAAGTGCTGGGTTGGGCCCAATCTCCTATCGCCTGCGAACCGAATTGGGGATTGAAGTCTGGCACTGGAATGAACAAGGGACTTGGAGCGATCCCGAATCCCAACAAGGTTACTGGATTTCCAGCGATCGCACCGATACGCCCATTTTGCTCTCTCACGGCTATCGCCTTCCGCGTCGGGGTAACACGCTCGATCAAGCTGGCGATGATGGATATTCCCGTCTCGATGACGGTGACACGACTTCTTTCTGGAAAAGCAATCCCTATCTGGACAAACACTATACCGGAGAAGACAATTCCCTTTACCCTCAGTGGGTTCTCGTAGACCTGGGACAGCGACGCAAAATCAACGCAGTGAAAATCCTCTGGGGCATCCCCTATGCCACTCGCTATCAGGTGGAATACTGGGATGGAGCGGATCTTGAATATCTCAATGATATCGAGCCTGGTCAGTGGCGTGTTTTTCCTTTGGGACAGATTTCAGCAGGAACAGGAGGGAAAAACCTACATCGCCTCAGCCAAACGCCAATTTCAACGCGCCATCTGCGAATTGTCCTAACCAAAGCTTCGGGTGTCGCTCCCTCAGGTTCAAAAGATATCCGGGATAGTTTGGGTTATGCTATTCGGGAAATTTACATCGGTACGCTGGACCAAAGGGGACAGTTTAACGATGTCATGAGGCACGGCAAGAGAAAAGAACGCCAGACCATTATTTATGCCTCCTCAACCGATCCCTGGCATCGAGCATCCGATCGAGATCCTAATGTTGAACAACCAGGGTTCGACCTCGTTCTTCGCAGCAACCTGACTAACGGACTGCCCATGCTTACCCCTGTGGGCGTGTTCTACGATACCCCGGAAAATGCGGCAGCACAAATTCGCTTTCTCAAGGCGCGCGGATATCCTGTTCGCCAGATCGAAATGGGGGAAGAACCGGACGGACAGAATATCCTTCCAGAACACTATGCTGCCCTCTACGTTCAATTTGCCCAGGCCATTCACGCGGTCGATCCAACCTTGCAACTGGGCGGTCCTGGCTTCCAAACAGATATTGAAGGATGGAATACTTTTCCTGATGCCCAGGGCAACCGTTCTTGGATGAATCGCCTACTGAAATATCTGCGCGATCGCCATCACTTCGATGACTTTAATTTTTTCTCCTTTGAATGGTACCCGTTTGACGATCTGTGCCAACCGACTCCACCCCAGTTGGCTCAAGCACCTAGCTTAATGACCAAGGTGTTCCAACGCCTCCGACAAGATGGCGTTCCTACCACAATTCCTTGGATTATTACGGAGTATGGCTACTCCTCATCTGCCGGGCAGCCCGAGGTTGAAATGCCCAGTGCCCTACTCAATGCTGAGATTGTGGGTCAGTTCCTCACCTTAGGGGGCAATACAGCTTATCTCTATGGTTATCAACCGAACGTCCCAATCCGCGAAGTAAAGGGGTGTAATACTTGGGGGAATCTTATGTTATTCCTAGCGGATGAACGAGGGCGAATCCACTCGCCAATGCCTACCTACTACGGTGCCAAGTTGTTAACTCAGGAATGGGCACAACCCGTGAATCAGCCCCACCAACTGTATAATGCTTCTTCCGACATTCGCAACCGTCAGGGGCAACCGTTAGTCACTGCCTATGCCGTTAATCGTCCCGATCACCAGTGGTCGATCTTATTGATTAATAAAGATCCGAAACGCGCTTGGCCGGTTCAGATTCTTTTTCGCCAGAAACCCGACCATAAGCTCTCCTTCCTTCAGGATAAGCTGGATGTCTTTCAGTATTCTTCTAAGCAATATGTCTGGCATCCTCAAGGGGAAAATGGATATCCCAGGCGCAGCAAACCGCCAGAGCATTTCACGCTGCAAGGCAACGCCGCAACCCAGATTGCCCTCCCTGCCTATTCACTGACGGTGGTGAGGGGAATGAATCCAAATCTGCTGAGCAAATAACTTTAATCTGTTGTTAATTTCCTCCACCGCTTTTAGTATTGAAGTGACTTTTTAGTTATCCAATGTGTCTATTCGGTCACTGGCCTGAACCCTCAGCAAATGGGTAATCTCTGGCTGAGCGCTGGGGTCGAATCCATAGCTACGCATCTCCGCTAAAGTTTTTTCGAAGTCCCAATGGTCGTGTTGAAGACGGTACAGCGCGACCATGCCTCCGGTGCGATCTCGGCCATGTTGACAGTGAACATAGATAGATTTGGTTATTTTCGGGTTGTTGGTCATCGCTAGAAAAGTAGCAATCTGTTCTTTACTAGGCGCTCCGTACATAGGCAGGCTTACATACTTCAGCCCCAGCTTGCGCGCAACTCCCGCTTCTTCGGTGGGTGACATCGGTAGATGTGGAGGTGTTAGGCTGCAATTCTGGGCGACTCTACCTTTTACTCGGTTCCCTTCGGCCTCACCCTTGCGCAGATCGATAATCGTGGTTACGCCCAATTTTTTCAGCCGTTCTAGCCCTACCTGAGTTGGGGCACTGCCCCGATAAAATGGCAGGGAAGGATGATCTTTCTTAAATAGGGATGGCACCAGATTGGAATTGTAAAGGTCTGCATCTCCTGGACGTTCCCTACAACTTGCGGCAAGAGCGGGTCGGCTAAATATGACTTCGGACGAACATAGGGCCATCCCAACTGGCAGGGCAATCACCATTAAGGAGTGTAGAAAACATTGGCTGTTCGATGTCCGTTTCTTTCTGGGTTCTGCCTGTATCTGGTCTGAATTCAGCATGGTCAATAAGCATCCAGAAAATCCCAGGTTCTAGACTAGCACGGCCAAAGTTATTGTTTAAATAATGGCTCGTCTTCTACAAAATTACAGCAATTCCAAATTAGTTTTTTTGCACAACGCTCCGAAATGTCAATTAGCAGCCAGAATACTGCCTTTTGGTGGGATTAAGGATTCTTTCAACAGTAGATTAAGGAATCCGTAA
This sequence comes from Candidatus Sivonenia alaskensis PMM_0068, assembly GCA_949127685.1. Taxonomy (GTDB): domain Bacteria; phylum Cyanobacteriota; class Cyanobacteriia; order Gloeobacterales; family PMM-0068; genus Sivonenia; species Sivonenia alaskensis. Next base: position 5,634 of record CASBPW010000116.1, read on the forward strand.
CACCGACACTTGAGCTTGTTGGGCAGATTGCCACATTAAGGTTCGCAGCAAGTTGTACACCAGCAAATGCACCCAAATTTCCTTTTGCACCATCTCTGGGGTTTTGACATGCATCAGCTCTCCGTCTTTAAAGTCGTCTTGAGATGTTTGAAATTCACCTTACCAGCGCAGTTGATAGGGTTGGGCTGCCTTGGCTTTGGGATAATTTTTTAAGTCTACTAAAGTGGTGACTAGGATGATTGAACTGGGAACTTGGCATCCCAGCAGGCTTGCTGGTAAGCAATCGGTTGCTGCTGCTACGGAGCTAGCATCAGGAAAACCGAGTCGACTGGTTAGTGACGGATGCTCGTCCTTGCATCGCTCGTTTTCTATTCACTGGCGATGATTGTTATGGGCGTTGGCTGAAGGTATGCGCTACTTCGCCAGAAATGGCGCGATAGTGGAAATGGAAATGGAGGCACGAATGACTAGATCATTTGCACAATTCGATGGCCCACGCCTGTTACGACAAGAGGAACTGGTCGCTTCTGAAAGGCTGGATCGTGTTTGCTTTGGGGGTCCAGAGATCGACAACGAGGCAGAAATACTTGCGAATTACGTTCCACCAAAGCACGGAGGAATGTATGTTTTAGCCCACAAAGGCAAATTGGTTTCACAGATTGACACTATCCATGACCGTATCAAAATGTGCGATGGACAGATCCAAGTGGGTAGCATTGGTGGAGTATGCACTCACCCTGATTATCGCGGCAAACAACTGGCGAGTCATCTGTTGGAATACTGCACACAGCAATTAGTTGACGAGGGGGCAACGCTCATGCTGATTTCCGGTGCACAGGGGATATATACCCGCCTCGGTAACGTACCCCAAGGAAGATATCTTAGCTTTTCGATCAAACCCGAGCAAGGTAGTCAATGGCGGTCAACGCCAGCGGACCTCGTTGCGCGCAGAGCAACTAGCGCCGACACTCTGCTCTGCAGTGTGCTTTACCAAGCCGAACCCGTTCACTTCGTTCGCCAGAATTCCGATTTCTCTGTGGCACTGCAGGATCCGATGAGAAATACTTATGTTTATGCTGACCAATGGATCATCGAGCGCTCTGGTCAAGCAATAGCATATCTGTTCTTGGGAAGTCCGTGGGGGGTGGAGTTAGGAGCAGGTATTCGACATGTAGGCGAATATGCTGGTAGTCGCTTGGCACTAGCCGACGCTCTCAACACGATCATGACTTTAAGTGCCTTAAAGGAATTATCCTGGCCAGTAGCTTGGCAAGATATAGAGCTGATTCAATTGCTGCAAGACAGTGGGTATAATGGGACCGCAACCCCTTTGTACGATCATACCCTGCGTATTATCAACTTCCCCGGATTCATGGATGAACTGCGTCCAATCCTGCGGGCGCGGCTGGATGCAAATTTGTTGCGAGGCTTACGCTTTAAACAGAGCGGCCCGCTATTAGGCGGACTTGGAACCGATCGGTATACAATCACTCGAGGATCTGATCGCCTCGAATTGGATGGTGCGTCAATGACACACCTGGTTATGGGAAAAACTGAACTCGAAGCTGAACCCATTAACCTTCCCGGCGCATTGGCAGAAGTGATCCCGGCGCTGTTCCCATTACCTTCCTTCCTGCCAGGCTTGAATTACCACTAGGTCAATATCACCAGGAAAGACGCAGCCCTTGTTTTTTCAAGGCTTGTTGCAATTGTGGCATCAATTTTCGCGGCACGATTTGAACTGGAGTTAGATCGGGTGGTGCTTCAGTTAGAAGCCAGCCAGCCGTTACTCCTGCTGCTGCGCCGATACTCCACTCGCTGTAGTGAATGCGGGTAACGGCATTAACAATGTGAGTGACGGCAATGCTTTTACCACCGATCAAGAGATTATCAATCCGCTGGGGAATTAAACTCTCCAATGGAATCAAAGTCGGTCTGACAACAAACTCTCTTGCAGGTGCGCCCGAAGCCTCGTTTGATGGTTTCCAGTTGCGATCGCGGCAACCATGCAAATCTATATCATAGTGTGTTAGAGCTACCGCCGTTGCCCGGAAGTTACGCCCACCTGACAGATCGGTTCGCAGATCCGCTTCCCGCATGATAAATTCGTTCTGCCTGTAGGCTTTACGTCCCAAAATCCTTCGCCCTTCCCTGATGTAAGGCATCATACTTAACCCAGAAACCGTACCCATAGGCGACTCGGCACCAGATAAATGTGCCAGAGGAAAGCCTGGTTTAGTTTGGGTTGCGATCAGCCATTGTGAGAACAGTAATGCATGATTTTCCGCTTCCTTAAGTGCGTTTAAGGAAAGTCCCCCCATCCAGTTCTGACTTTGCCCAGAAGCAGCAAGCAATTTCTCTGTCAGAATTAAAGGTGGATTCATCCAACTCCAGTCATTACCTCGGCTCCAATTGACAAGCGTCAGGTCTCCAGGGCTGGGAGTCGCCACAAAAGGATTATTACGGGTAAGACTGACAAGGCGGCGGTAGTTGAAAAAGCTGCGTCCTGCAAACATGGGAAACCCTTCTAGGGAAAACTCCCTTTGATGCTCTGCTACAGAGATTCCAGTTTGGATACTAGCTAGTTGTTCGCGGCTAGAACCACCATCATTGTGAATTGCCAGCACGAAGGGAAAGGTGAATGCCTGGGTGCATTCTGAGTTGTCTTTGGCTGCTGCATGGGGTTCACCTGTAGTAGCATGAGATTCCGATCCCAGGCGATAGGGGATGTCTGCCCATCCTACCAATTCCCCCGTATCAGTGGCATCGATGACTATCATTCGCCCGTTTGGTGGAGGAATGAGACGCAACGGCACTTTCTCAAACGTGCGATCGCCATACCAGGAATACCAGGAAGTCAGCTCTTGCGAAAGCCTGCCTTGCGGGACATAGTTGCGCTCGTGCGGTATCCGGCGTACTGCATAAATAGCTGTAATCTGCTTACCCGTGCTGTTAAATTCGGCTCCTTTAAAAGCGATCGAGGTTCCCCAACGGCTGCCAAGAGCTAGTCTGGATGAAGACTGTAGCAGTTTTTCTGCTGCTGCGGCTCCAGCCTTGGGGGGAAAGCAGAGCGTTCCTACCCAACAGCTATTAATATCTTTTACTTGTCGGGGGGAAGAAATATTAGTCCAAGCGGGAAGCTCTACTAGCTGCTGCGTGATCGACTGCCTGAAGCTACTCCAACTTGCTGAGTAATTTTTCAAGGCCCGCATTTTCAGCGATTCATCTACCGCTGATACCCCTTGGGAACTAATTTGTCCTCCCAGCCAAGGACTGAGTTCGATTAAGCAAGTCTTAGCGCCAGATTGCATGGCATGGGATGCAGCCGCCACTCCCCCCAAAGAGCCACCAATGACAATGACTGAGCATTCCCAAGTTTCTTGGGGTGCTGGTAGGGGTGATAGCCGGGGCCAGCCATTGGATAAAACTAAAGGATTAGCCTTAGCCGTTGCTTGAGGAGATTGTTTTATTGCCCATTTTTGGACTGTGCTAGTTAGAGTCGAAAGAGCAGGTTTTGGTTTAAAGTAAACCAAGCTAACTGCAACCAAGAAACCCAAGACTGACATCAAGAGGATAAGTTGGTGGCGGGATGGATGTCGCTTCACGGGTTTGGCCTTTGGGCAGTTGGTAGTTATTCAGAAGTAGTGGTAAACCTCAAAGCGTTACCAGTTCTGCATTATAGCCATGAATGAAGTACCAAATCACTCCAATGTGATTGTCCAGTTTTTTGGAGAATGATAGTTATCGACTCTTCGAGAATGTCCACTCTTTCGGGGGAAGGTCAATCCGGGAGTGCATCGAAATCTTCTACAATCGTCAAAGGCGTCACGCTCGCCTTGGCAATGTGGGTCCCTCCGTGTTTGCTCAGAATTTCCGCATACAACAGCGGGCTGCTTGAAACGCGAGTGTCCACTATTGCCAGGACACCTCAGAAGTTTTTATAGGGCCAATACAGACATGACACAGGTACGACACAGCTATAACAAATTTAAATGTAAGCGTGTTACTCGGTGACATCAAGCAACACCCCTCCCTGCATGACATACATCTATGAATAAGCTCCCTATTTTTCACGACCCGTCAGGCCAACGCTGGCGCTGGATTTCCTCTGCCTCTGTAGCTCTTGGAATAGCCGTCACTGCACTGTTAGCAAGCTTTGCGATCAGTATTTCAGGGGCTCCACTACGGGGGGTTCTGTCCATCAAACCAGCGCAGGGCCTTCTAAAAGCAATTAATATTGACACTGCAGAAGCAAAAATCTTTGACAAACATTTAGCTAAATCTTCTATAGCAACCTATAAGAAGTTAGCGCACCCAAGTTCTCCTCCTCTTTCTATTGGTTTTTATGTAAATTGGGATGACTCTTCCTATGCATCTTTAGCAAAAAATATTCATCAATTAGATTGGCTAATACCTGAATGGCTCCACTTAAACGCAGAAGATGAACCCCTTAAATATGACATTGATAAAAAGGTTATTGCCTTAGTCAAGAGTAAAAATCCTTCGCTAAAAATATTTCCCCTCATTAATAATTTTGATAAAAATGACTGGCAAACAGAACCGCTAACCCGTTGGATTCACAAGACAGAATCCCGCACGTTACTCATTAATAAGCTTACCAACTTCGTTCAGGGAAACGGCTTTGATGGTATAACGATCGATTTTGAGAATGTGCCCAAAACGAGTCAAGTAGACTTACTTACTTTCATGTCAGAGCTTCATAAAGTCTTTGCTGCCCGTGGTTGGCGCGTGGTTCAAAGTGTTCCCGTCGGTGATCTCGATTGGAATCTACCTCGCTTCGCTCAAGTAACCGATGACTTGATTTTGATGGCCTATGACCAACACTATAATTCAGGACAACCAGGGCCTGTTGCGGCACAAGATTGGTTCGAAGATACCTTAGATCAGCCTATGAACAAGCTGGATCCTGCTCATACCATCATCGCTATTGGCAACTACGGCTACGACTGGAAAGTCGATAAGAAAGGAAATACAAAAGGAGCCGAGGTAACCTACCAAGAAGCCATGCTTTCTGCGCGAGATTCCGAAGCCTCTATTCACTTTGATGGGACGATGAATCCGCACTTTGCCTATGAAGAATCAGGCTATATCCATAAGGTATGGTTTCTTGATGCAGTGACTGCCTACAATCAGGTGCAGGCATCGAAGGATTATCATCCAGCAGGCTATGCTCTGTGGCGTATGGGTTCAGAAGACCCCTCGATTTGGCAGTTTTTCAGTCATCAGAACCTAGGTAATGTTCCGAATAGAAAGCTTGTTGCCACCCTCAAAGATATCCACTTTGATTACGATGTGGACTTTGAAGGTGTGGGAGAAATTCTGCAAGTGAAAGCGGTACCTACCCAGGGAAAACGTATGCTCAAGACTGATTCGGAAGGATTGATTGAGCATGAAGCCTATACAAAATATCCATCGGCCTATGTAATACAGCGCACCGGCAACCAAGACCCAAAAGCGGTTGCCCTCACTTTTGACGATGGACCTGACCCTCAGTGGACTCCCCAAATATTGGAGATACTCAAACAGAAAAAAGTACCTGCCACCTTTTTTGTCATCGGTCAAAATGTCAATCGCGCCTCTTGGCTGCTCAACCAAATGGTCCAGGACGGCCATGAACTAGGGAATCACACATACACCCATCCAAATCTGGGGGCGGTCCCCACAGAAGTTACCGACTTAGAGCTAACCGCCACTGAACGCTTAGTGGAAAGCGTCACCGGGCACCAAATGCGACTGTGGCGTGCGCCCTACTTTGGAGACGCAGAACCCAAAACTCCCAACGAGGTAGAACCAATCCTGGAAGCACAACGGAAGCTCAACTACATTGCCGTCGGCTTGCGGGTAGACCCTGATGATTGGGATATTGACGACCCCAATCCTGAACAGCGGGCTAACGCGGAGAACATCACGCAACGAACCATAGCAGGGGTAACTGCCAAAGACTCTGAAAATTCCACAGCCGCTGAAGAACACGGCCAGATTGTGCTCCTTCACGATGGCGGAGGTGACCGCTCTGCAACGGTCGCCGCTTTACCTCGCCTGATTGATGAATTGCGGGCGCGTGGGTATCACTTTGTAACGGTCGGCACCCTGGCTGGACTCAACCCGAACGAAGTCATGCCCATTGTTCCTAAAGGTGACACCTTGACCAATCTCTCCAATGCCGTTGTCTTCTCGGCAGGAGAGCTATCCCAAGGGGCTCTATATTGGATTTTCACCGCTGGAATCGTCCTAGGGATTTCACGCATTATCCTGATCACGGGAGTTGCTATTGTCCATCAGCGCAGAGAAAAACCTTCTTTCTCCCCTACTTATAGACCCTATGTTTCTATCGTGATACCTGCCTATCGAGAGGAATCGGTGGTTAATCGAACGATCAGCACCTTATTGTCTAGCGATTATGAAGGTGAATTTGAAATCATTATGGTTGATGATGGTTCTCCTGACCGGACTTTTGAAGTTGTTAAAGAGAACTTCAAAGACCAACCAAAAGTCAGAGTGTATAAAAAGTCCAATGGAGGTAAAGCCTCTGCGCTCAACTACGGGATTGAAAAGGCCAAGGGTGAAATTATCATTGCCTTAGATGCCGATACGCTCTTTCCTAATGATGCTATCCGTTTACTGATTCGCCATTTTGAAAGCCCGAAGATAGGGGCCGTGGCAGGGAATGCAAAAGTAGGCAACCGAATTAATCTAGTGACCCGTTGGCAAGCCCTTGAATATATCATTAGCCAAAATCTAGATCGTAGAGCTTTTGCTTTATTCAATTGCATTACGGTAGTGCCGGGAGCCATTGGAGCCTGGCGGACATCAGACATCTTAGCCGCAGGTGGATTCAGCTCTGATACCTTGGCCGAAGATCAAGACATGACGATTACCATTCGCAAGACGGGTCAGATCATTGCTTATGAAGAGAAGGCTCTGTGCTACACAGAAGCTCCTGATACCCTAGCAACCCTAGCAAAACAAAGGTTCCGTTGGGCTTTTGGCACGTTGCAATGTGCTTGGAAACATCGAGATGCTATGCTATCCACCAAACAGGGAACCTTGGGATCTGTCGGGTTACCCAATACTTGGATATTCCAAATCGTCTTTTCCTTGATTTCCCCGATTACCGATTTAGTATTTATTGGCTCCATTGCCTCGCTCTTCATCAACAAATGGGAACATCCGAATCCGATGGAGTATTCATCGACTGACGCTATAGTAATTCTGCTCTACTTTTCTCTCTTTTTGACGGTAGACCTAGTAACTTCATTCATCGCATTCCGGCTAGATAAGGAAGATAATTCATTGATCCTTTGGCTTGTTATACAGCGCTTTGTCTATCGACAAGTTATGTACTACGTGATGATCAAATCAGTACTCACTGCCTTGAAGGGATTAGCCCCAGGCTGGGGAAAGCTGGAACGCAAGGCTACCGTCACTAATGTTTCAAAGACTTAAACCGCGTCTACGATGAAACTCGTTGTTTTTCCTAAGGCCAACTTCCAGGTTCCAAACTGGACTTAACTACTAGTCCAGACGGGGGACTCCCAGAAGCCAAAGCTGATACGTAATGAATATACATCTGACAAATGCTCGGTATGTTCTCCTTCTATATTGCTTGTCATAACCCTAGAGATGGATTTAACCATGAAAAAATTCGCAAGCTCTTTACTCCTCGCCCTGACGTTAGCTACTCCTCTGGTAATGCCAGCAGTCCAGGCAAAGACTGACGCACCACAGTTGAAAGTTAGTGAAGCTACTACGACTACCACCACCAAGAAACCAAAAGCTAAAAAATCTAGCGCCATGACAGCAGCTCCTAAGTCTACAGCTCCTAAGACAGCAGCTCCTAAGCCAGAGATGGCTAAGCCTGCAGCACCTGCTAAGTAGTAATGCCCCTCCTTTGACACGCAAGCATGATGCCGACGCAAGTCGGCTTTTTTATTAGGCGATCGCTTTAGCAATGGCAAAAGCAGCCCCAGCAGCGAGGCCCCCGATGAGGAGAGTCTGGAGTGCACTCCGAAGAGGGCCTGCACCTGTGAATTGGCCTTTGATATAGCCAAACAGGGCCAGCGCGATCAGAGTAAAGGCCACAGAAAAAGAGAGTGCTGTGCCTACATTAGTGGAGAAGATATAAGGCCCCAGAGGAATTAATCCTCCCGTAATATAGGCTCCTGCAATCGTCAGGGCACTGGTAACCGCACGTTTGGGGTCAGTCTTTTCGAGTCCCAGTTCGAAACGCATCATGAAATCTACCCAGGCCTCTGGACTTTTGCGCAAGGCATCAATAATCGGTTTGCATTGTTCTGGAGTTAAGCCATAGGATTGGAGAATTTGCATAACTTCTGCAACTTCAGCTTGAGGCTTTTCCTTGATTTCCCCTTGCTCCCGTGCCCGTTCACTTTCGTAATGCTCTGCATCACTGCGGGCAGCTAAATAACCACCCAAACCCATGGCAATGGAACCCGCTACAATCTCAGCCAAACCAGCCGTAACGATAACATGGGGGTCTGCCACAGCTCCTGATAATCCTGCGGCTAAGGCAAAAGGTACCGTTAGCCCATCCGACATGCCAATTACAATATCTCGGACGGTCTCGCCCGCCGTGAAATGCCGCTCAATATGGGCTGTTTGGGGCATGATTACCCTCTCGAATTATGCTCATCTTAGCCCAGCGCAGGAAAAAGGATAGATACGGTGACTCGAAGAGGGCAACCGAGTAGCGATAGAAGACCGATTCAGCTGAGAATTACATGGAGCTAGATGAAGCAATCCGCACCACAAGATCTCGCAAGGCCCCTGGGGGTCCAGCTCATTACCTTGCAAAAAGGAATATGGGGGAGTGTTCTTTTAATCGCTGCAATCGTTGTAGGCATTCTGCGATGGGAGCATATCGCAGAACCTGTCCAATTCATTCTTGAAGAGCTAAGCATAGACCCCCGCAGTCGCCTATGGAGTTTTCTGGTAGGGTTGTTGCCCTCCATAGATCTCCAACAGTTAACCCGGTTGAGTATCTTTCTCTTTCTCTATGCGATTGTTTCTTTAGTAGAGTCCTGGGGGGTTTGGTATCGCAAACTCTGGGTCGAAATCTTTTTAGTCCTTGAAACTGCGGCCTTCTTACCTTTGGAGATTATTGAACTGACCAAAAAGCTTTCTTTTTTGAAGCTTGGATTATTTGTCATTAATCTATTGATTGTTATATATCTAGCCAATGAATTTTGGCGCAAATGGCAAGCGGAATCTACAAAGAATAAATCCCTGTAAAAATCATCGCTGGACGACCCTATACTTCCCCTAAAGACCTAGTGACCCATCTTGAAAACTAGCGGAATGTGCCACTATCTTCAAAGACCAATCGTCCAAATCCAACGAATTGCTTGACTGCTTTACTGCCGGAGGGAAAAGCATTCACCTCAAATAAGTAAGTACCGCCAAGAGAGGGGTTACGCATCAATCCAAACTGTACGGTGACCGTCTGTGGAGCAAGGATGGGCTCTAGAAAATCAATGAGGACCGTTCTCCCTTCAATATTAATCTGGGTTGCAAGCACCCGTTGGGCGACTTGGGGCCGCATCGCGTTGGGTTCCGTAGGAATAAAAGCAATAATATTTTCTTTCTTGGGCAGGTTGGTTCCAAAAGGGCCAAACTCGCCAGGCACAGTAATACTAATTCGGGCTAGCGGTTGCTTGACTTTTGCAGGAATCTGAATGGCAAACTGGTAGGTGGCTGGATAGAAATTTATATAGTCAAAGGTACTTGCTGCTCGGGTTAATTTGAGCGCCGTTTCAAAAGCAGTGGGAAATTCTGTCGCAGAAGGACTATCGGGAATTGCTTGGGCTGTCAGAGTTAGGGTGGTTCCAAGAAGAAAGACTGAGATACTGTGCCCTAGCGGTTTGAAGGCTTTGCTGAAGTGGTTGAGATGATTGCTTGCCATAGATCTATCCTGTTACCGGTCTCAAGTTCTTTTATTCTGGTGCATGACCTTAGATCTGCACCGTGTTCGCTGTATTTTCTGTACAGTGGATGTGTCAGTCTTGGTATGAGTTATGGAGATCTTTGGTATTGGTCCTCTGGAGTTAATGGTGATTGGTCTTGTAGCCTTGTTGGTTGTTGGGCCTAAAAAATTACCGGAATTGACAAAAACGTTGGGTCAAGCTACCCGCAGCTTTAAGGTTGCAGCCCAAGAGTATCAAAACGAACTCAATCGAGAGATGGAAAAAGAAGCTTCCCCCCCAAAAGCAGTAGCGCCTCCTACCAAAGAATTGGATGTTTGATCCAACATTCACCAGGTCAAATTGCCAAAGAGCTATTTTTATTTAAGTGGATACTAATAGTCTCACGGCGTCAGGAACTAAGTAGGGCGTTTTATCCCGGCAACTAACTCGTTGGATGAACAATAGTGGGATGCAAGTCTTATTTTGGCAGGAATATAAGGCTCAACAAAGCAACTATGCTGTTTAACTTGCTGGCATTCTTATAGTACGTCAGCATCGCTTAGACGATAGAGCCGTTCTCTTTTACAGGGTTGAGATAGTGATTAACCGCCTCACTTGCACTGCCCTCAAATCTTACCTTCCCATGATCCAACCAAATCGCTCGTTCACAGGACTGCTCTATATATACTAAATCATGAGATACGAGCAGGACCGTGGCATTAGCATTCCAAAATTTTCCAATTCGCTGCTTACACTTATCCTTAAAACTTTGATCTCCTACGGAGAGCACCTCATCTAGGATTAAGATATCAGGTTGGACGTCTGTAGCAATGGCAAATCCTAACCGGGAAACCATTCCTGAAGATAAGGACTTGACAGGTGCCAGGGCATAATCTTCCAGTTCTGCAAAGTCTAAAATTGAGTTAGCCTTTTTCTTCATTTCCTTCCTAGAAAAGCCCAGTAATACTCCATAGTAAATAATATTGTCCCTCACTGAAAGGTCCGGGTCAAAGCCAGCCCCAAGTTCAATGAGCGGTGCAATCTTACCGCTGACATATACGTTCCCAGAGGAGGGTTGTAAAATCCCAGAAATCACCTTTAATAAAGTTGATTTACCAGAGCCGTTTGCGCCGATTATTCCCACTTTTTCACCTACCCCTATGGTGAAATCAACCTGATCAAGGGTTAACCTTTTGGATGGCGCTCTATACTTTCCTTCTATGAAAGACAGGACTGTTTTTTTTAGGTCGTAAGAAAACTCTTCTTGAGTCCTTCTTAGCAAAGAAACATTCGTTAGTTGGATAGCTTCTGTCATCAAAGTAAATCCATGAATTGAGATTGCTTCCAGCGGAAGAAACTCCACCCTATAATCAGCATAACTACTCCACCAATGCACGCATTCCCAATTAAAGTAAAATCTGGAAGCTTACCCGAAAGTGCTATCTGGCGAATGCTTTCAATAACGGGCAATAATGGATTCAGTAGCAATAAAGGCCTTATTTTTTCCGGTAATATTTCTGGGGGGTAGAATATTGGCGTTGCAATAGTAAGTGCAAATACTAGCAACTCGTAAAAGTAAGGTAAGTCTCTGAAAGATACGTACAGTGCACTCACTAGAAAACTCACTCCCATGCAGAGGAAAATTAAGCCCAATAAGGGGAAAGATAGTGCTAGTACATTTAGAATATTCCCGGAAGTGAACAGTGTTACGATAACTAATAGGGGTAATGCTCCCACTACAAATTGGAATATGTTTGCTGCAACGATCGATACGGGAAAAATACTAATCGGCACACGGATTTTATTTAAGAGTGCTCCATTTCCCACCACACTACTCAGTCCCTGCATGGTAGAAGTACTGAAAAAGTTCAGGATTATTAATCCTGTAAATACTGCTAGTACATACTTAGGAATAGAGTTGTCATAGTACTGTGAAAAAGCTGTTCCAAAGATAGCTGTATACAGCCCTGTCATTACCAATGGATTTAGAAGTGACCAGTACACACCTAGGAACGAACCTCGATAGCGTCCCTTTAGGTTGCGGGTTACTAGGACTTGAATTAATTCCCAATAGCGATGGGCCTGTAGTAAAGCTAGGGTGTTTTTGAAGGTAATATCCACAGTGATCCCAGTCCACTCCTAATCAGCCAAATCATTCATATCCTGAAACCGAGCCGAGATTGACATACTCCAGCAGAGTCGAATACTTCACACAGCTCATTCCGTAACGATACCTTAAGGCCGATGCTCTATTCAATCCTTTAGCTGATTAATTAATCAGGAAATTCGCTAGATTGCTTCCCCTGCCTAAATTTTGGCTTTTTACCCCGCATGTCACTCATAAGCTATGAATATAATACCCTCTCATCGGAGAGTAGCGCATAGAAGCCCACAAAAGGCTAGAGACGAGAAAAGCAACTTAGGGGAAGTGATGTTCTCGAACTTCCTGCCCCCACCGCAAGACCGCTTGTTGCACCTGGGTTCTCAGGTTGAGGTAATCGGGAGCAAAAGGGGGTCTTGTTTCGGTTAAACCCAAAAAATCATGGGTGACCAGCACCTGCCCATCACAGTGTGGACCCGCTCCAATCCCAATCGTCGGAATCGTCAATTTATGGGTAATGCGCTCAGCCAATTCATTGGGGATATGTTCTAGCACTAAGGCAAACGCTCCAGACTTTTCGATATTGAGAGCTGCTTCGAGCAAACGGTCCTGTTCCTCGGGCTTTTTACCGCGCTGGCTAAAACTCCCCAATTGATGGACCGATTGGGGGGTAAGACCAAGGTGCGCCATTACCGGAATACCGACTTCCGTCAATTTTGTAATCGTCAAAGCCATAGCTTCAGACCCGCCCTCTAGCTTGACGGCTTGCATGCCTGCTTCTTTGAGAAAACGTCCTGCGGTATTGAGCGCTTGTTCGGGAGAGCTTTGATAGCTGAGAAAGGGTAAATCTGCCACGAGAAACGCCCGTTCACTCCCACGACGCACCGCTTTGCAGTGATGCAGCATCTCTTCTACCGTCACGGGCAACGTGGAGTCATAGCCTAATGCCACCATGCCTAAGCTATCCCCCACCATCAGGATATCGACACCGGATTGGTCCAGAATGCGGGTCATGCTGTATTCATACGCCGTAAGTACAACTAGGGGGATGCCTTGCTTTTTTACTTTGCGGATATGGTTGAGCGTAATTCGGGTAGACTGCATACTCTGGATCTTAACTGCTCGTCTGCCCTATCACTCGTGTGCCCCTAGCTAGGAACCCCTCATGGACCTCTTGCGGAGTTTACCGATTGGGCTTTATATCGAGAAGCCCCAAACCTGGATTCATCAGCTGGATCCACGCACAAAACTCCTATGGGCAGTGGGCATTTTACTGGTTTGTATTTTGACGGAGTGGCCTTTTCGTTGGGCCATGGTTGGACTATTTTTCATCGCTAGCCTGCTCAGTGGTTTACCCGCGCGATTACTGGTCAAGCAGTGGGGTGGGCTGCTATGGCTAGGAGCATTCGTTTTGGGGAGTGCCATCCTGGCACCCGATGGCCTTTTGATAGACCCTCAGCCTCGCAGTCCAGTCCTGGGAGCTGACCTTCCCCAGCCTACGGACTACAAGTACACCCTTGTCCAACTCGGTTTTCTAACCATTACTCGTTATTCTCTAGAATTTGGCCTACAAGTAACGGCTTCTTTGCTCCTGCTGTTTGTCGGAACCAACCTGCTTTTGACAACCACCACTCCAGAAGAGTTAGCCCTGGGGGTAGAGCGGCTTCTTTCCCCCCTCAAGCGCTGGGGAGTCGATGTGGATGAAGTGGTCTTGGCCCTGGCCTTAGCCCTGCGCTTTTTCCCTTTGGTGGTAGAAGAAGTCCAAAATTTAGTGCGCTCCGTAAGGACTAGGGGAATCGATTGGAAAAAATTTTCCTATGGCAAACAAGCCCGCCTCGTTTTAATGGTGAGTTCCACCCTGGTAGAAAATTTATTCGCTCGTTCAGGACAAATCGCCCAAGCGATGTATACCCGAGGGTATACAGGACCCAGCAATAGACTAGCGGGACGCACGCTCTCTTTTTCCGCCCAGGACTTCTGGGCTTTTGGGGTCTTCGGCCTCTGCCTATTGGGACGATTTTTAGTTTAAACAGCTTAAGATTACAGGGTATTATTCGAGAAATGTTATGCGGCTGGAAACAGACTCTATGGGCACCCGCGAAGTCCCAGATAGGGTCTACTGGGGCATTCAGACCTTGCGGGCGGTTGAGAATTTCCCGATTAGTGGCCTAAAACCACAACCTATTTTCGTCACAGCCATGATTCTGATTAAAAAAGCTGCGGCTCAGGTCAATCGGGAGTTAGGCTGTATTCCTCCTCAGCTTGCCGAGGTCATTATTCAGGTCTGTGATGAAGTTTTAGCAGGAATGTTGGCCGACCAGTTTGTGGTGGATGTATTTCAGGCTGGAGCCGGAACTTCCTTTCACATGAATGTCAATGAGGTGTTGGCGAACCGAGGCTTAGAGCTGCTCGGTCATCCGAGAGGAGCTTACGAACATCTCAGCCCCAATGACCATGTGAACTATGGTCAGTCCACCAATGACGTAATCCCCACCGCTATCCGTGTGGCCGCGATCCTCGCCCTCCGAGATTTCCTCCCGGTCTTGGAATATCTGGCAGAGGCTTTTGAGGAGAAGGGGGAAGAGTTTTTATCTATTATCAAAGCAGGCCGCACCCATTTACAGGATGCTGTTCCCGTCCGGTTGGGAGAAGAATTCCGGGCCTATGCTCAAATCCTGCGAGACCATGACCAAAGGCTTGAACAAGCCTCGCTCGGTCTGCGCACCCTAGGCATTGGCGGGTCTGCGGTCGGGACTGGCTTGAACACCCATCCGCTTTATGCGTTGCGCATGGCCGAAGTCCTCTCGGTATACACAGGACTTACCCTAGAACCCGCCCCTCATCTGATGGCTTCGATGATGAGCCTGGCTCCGTTCGTGCATACTTCAGGAACCTTAAGAAACCTAGCCCAAGACTTGACCAAAATTGCCAATGATTTGCGGCTAATGGACTCTGGACCAACCACAGGCTTAAAAGAAATCAAGCTTCCCCCGGTGCAACCAGGATCTTCGATCATGCCCGGCAAATATAATCCTGTGATGGCAGAGATGCTGAACATGGTCTGCTATCAAGTCATGGGCTTAGATCAAGCGATTATGTTGGCCGCTCAAGCGGGGCAACTGGAACTGAACGTGATGATACCTCTAGTCGCCTATGACTTGCTCCACCAAATTCAGATCTTGACCAATAGTTTGACCATATTCAGAACCCATTGTGTAGAACGGATCGAAGCGAATCCAGAACGCTGTCTTGCCTACGCAGAAAATTCACTTTCTCTGGTCACTGCGCTTAATACACATATCGGCTATCTCAAAGCCGCCGAAGTCGCCAAGGAATCTCTAGAAACCGGAGTGAGCATTCCCAAGATTGTCTTGGCCAAGGGTTATCTTTCTGAAGAAAAGCTCAAGCAGGTCCTTAATTTGATGGAAATGAGTGTGTTACAATCCCATCACAAACTGATTGGGACAGAGACTTAGGGCTCTGCTTAGGAAGCACAGGAAAATTATTAGTAACTTGTGCATAAAGGCGATCTCACGGGGTCAGTATGTTTTATCCAATCTGTTGGATACCGGTCGCCGTATATTAAGCAGAAGAGCAGCAGAAAGGCTTCACGCGGCCATGGCCATCCAGACTTTTCTTTCCTCCTGCGCTTTGGTCACTCAAAGAGTCTGATAAGACTACTTTGGCTATCTGAGTTAGAGGGTGAACACAACAGGAACTTTTGCCTGTCCAGCAAGAGAAAACAAAAATCTAAAGAATGACCAGTCAAACCGAAAGATTGTTCATTGACCGAATGCTTTTAGTAACTGTAGTCTATAGATTCATCTAAGAAGTGTACTACTAGATACTCTAAATCCATGACACACAAGCCCAAATTTATAGAGATCTATGTATCTCTATATTATTTCTATAAATATTCTTATATTCAATGTTTGTATGCCTTATAGCGAATAGCTAGGCATAGACAGTCCCTAGGATACCTCTCAAATAGAGTAACTACTCGAATAAACAAAAGTATCAGAAGGAGTGAAGTTCTATGGAAAATCCCACGCCCACAACCAGTCAACAAGAAGAAACTATTACCAACATCAATAGGCGTAATCTCTTGACCCGGTTCGGCATTGCTGGTTTGGCAGTACCTGCTGCTGCTTATGGAGCAGCTTACCTAACAGGTTCTCGCAGCAAACAAACTGCCTCCAGTCTGTCTCATCCCCATGGAAATCATTTCCAGCCCCTTGCTAGTACTAAAGAACTGGAACATATCAGTGTGGAAGGCCCTGGCAATCCGGCTTTGGTAGTTCCCAAGAAAAACTTTAATCCCTATCCAACTGCCCTCCAGCCGGTGGGAACAGAAAAAGAAATTACAAAGGCGGAGGGAATCTGGGTCTATACCATCGA
>CASBPW010000117.1 GCA_949127685.1 Candidatus Sivonenia alaskensis PMM_0068
GTAGGCATCGATTACTTTTTGGCGCAAGTCAAGTGAGTAGGCTTTCATAATGGGTGATTCGGATAGGGGGTCTTGGACTACCTCCTTACTGTATTTCATCCGAATGAGAACCGCTATAGCAGCAGAAATTATCGAAAACCTTGAAGCGGGATTGAACAGCTTTAGAGAAATTATGAATGCGCTGGGGAATAACACAACCGCATAACAGTTCCTTTCATGTGTTGCAGTTTGGTTAAGAAGAAAGCGGTTGAACGCTCTGCTGCATCTGTAAATACTCCAACACTAGCAATCGCAGATAGTCCAACCGCCAGAGATAAGATTGAATCTGGGGATAGTGCAATCGCTCCTCCTTGTAAAACTGAGCGAGTACTGGACGATCCAGTACTCGAAGCTGCTGTAAATGCACGATAGCTGGCTCACAATTATTAACGGTTTCTGTCTCCTGAATCTGGCTGGCGTAACCCCGAATACTAATGGTCAGCAACTCTAGCTCTTCGGAAAAAGTAAACTCCTCCTCTGAACTGGGATAGCGTTCAGCAATGTTTCGCCGCTCAGCTTTCGTATTCTGATAATCTACCGTTAGCTGCCCCCAAAGTTGAACAATATAGTCCCGCTGCACCGCCAATTTTTCCTGAACTTGCACCATTTTCCTATTCCTCATTGATGCCATAGGTGACGATTCTCTCAACCCTAGTACGAGCCAGGGCGTACAATCAAAGACTCATTATATAAACCTGGAGGAGGTTCATTTAGCATCAACACCCGATTGAATAGATAGACACTCACCATAATCGCCCAAGCCAGGCGATCGCGGTTCAGTCAACTGGATGAGCCACCACATAACCGACTCTAATCTTGTAGCTATCGCTTTAGAGTCTTTCATTGTGCAGGGGAGAAGTCAGTAATGGGTTTAAGGATGACACCACATGCGATCGCACCATTTCCTTGGCGATCGTCTACCGTCACCAAAGGGCAATCTAGATTCAGTGCCAATGCTATATACAGGGAGTCATATACAGCCAATTGACAGCTTAAACCGATTTGTAAAGCGCGAGGCAAATGATGAACTGTTGGCATGATCCGGAATGCTAACGACAGCAGTTCAGCAATTATTTGTTCAGCCTGTGTTTGTGGCAATCCCCGAAACCGAACCTCTTTCCACAGGACATTGACACATTCCAGTAGACAAAATTCAGGGATAAACAACTGGTCTGCCTGATACATTCGAGCGACTAATCCTCGTGCTTCTGACGTATAAGTTTGAGCGATCGCATACTGAATCACCACGCTGGCATCCACTACATAGATTGCCATTAGCGTTCGCTGGAGGCGGGCGTTTCGCCATCGCGATCCCCCCGCAATAGTTCAGTCGTGCTCGGAGAACCGGAAGGTGGTGTCCATCGCAAACGATCCATAGCCGCTAAAACCTCTTCAGTAGAGCGAGTATCCCTTGATTGTTGCCACCAGTTCCGCAACCTTGCATCCACTACTTCTGCAATCAAGGATTTGATGTCATCAACAGTCATGTCTATTATTTTTGCTGCTACCATGCTGTAACTCTCCTCCCATCGAACTTATTAACTATTATGGCATGTAGGCGATTGCTGATCTTGTAAGGTGTGCCCTTCGGTAGCTAATACGCCTTACAGTAAATAACAATTTAAAGTTCAGACTTCAAAATGTCTTGCTGCTATAGTTTTGTGTTCTGGTAGTCTACCTTTAGCTGCCCCAAAAGTTGGACAATATAATCCCGTCGCACCGCTAATTTTTCCTGAACTTGCACCGTTTCCCTATCCTATTCAATTTGCTCAATGTTTGAGACAGATTGATCACCTCCCCTTACCCTAGGCGAAGCCTTCTCTCAGAGTAGGGGAGGCTGGGAGGGTTCTGGCCTGTATCCTGTAACGAAACCTTGCTACGCGTAGGGTTTTTCGTCGCTGTTGTACAATACAGGGCAGTGATGAACAGGGCTGAAGCCTCAAAGAATGACTTGTAGGAAATGGAGTCCTTAAACTATGAAACTTGCTTACTGGATGTACTCAGGGCCTGCTCATATCGGAACCCTGCGCATTGCCACCTCGTTTAAGAACGTCCATGCGATCATGCATGCTCCTCTGGGAGACGACTATTTTAATGTCATGCGGTCGATGTTGGAGCGAGAGCGAGAATTTACGCCAGTTACCACCTCCGTCGTAGACCGCCATGTCTTGGGTCGGGGCTCCCAGGACAAAGTCATCAACAATATCACCCGTAAAGATAAGGAAGAGCATCCTGACCTGATTGTGCTCACCCCCACCTGCACCTCTAGCATCTTGCAGGAAGATTTAGCGAACTTTGTAGCGCGTGCCCAAATGGAATCCGAAGCCGATGTCCTCCTCGCCGACGTGAATCACTATCGCTACAACGAGATGCAGGCCGCTGATAAAACCCTGGTTCAGATCGTTCAGTACTATCTCAAGAAATTAACCGAACCGCCGAAAAAAACAGAAAAGCCTTCGGTGAATATCCTTGGCATGTGTACTTTAGGCTTCCATAGCCACCACGATGAGAAAGAATTGCGCAATCTCTTTCATGATTTGGGGATTGACGTCAATATCGTGATGCCGGAGAAATGCTCCGTCCATGACCTGAAGAAGATGCCTGAAGCCTGGTTCAATATCGTTCCCTATCGGGAAATCGGTCTGATGACCGCTGAATTCCTGAAAGAAACCTATGACATGCCCTATACCGCCATCGCTCCAATGGGCGTGGTAGAGACCGCTCGCTTTATCCGGGCTATTCAAACGATGCTTGCTGCCATGGGGCATGAGGTAGATTACGAGCCTTTTATCCAGCATCAGACCCTCCATGTTTCTCAATTAGCTTGGTTCTCTCGTTCGATTGACTGTCAAAACCTCCAAGGGAAAAAAGTCGTGGTCTATGGGGATGCCACCCATGCGGCGGCGATGACCAAGGTTTTGGTACGGGAGATGAACGTGGAAGTTGCCTGGGCCGGGACGTTTTGCAAACATGACGGCGAGTGGTTCCGCCAAGAAGTCGCAGAGTACACCAAGGAAATCCTGGTTACCGATGACCATGCCGTGATTGGGGATGCCATTGCCCGCGTCGAGCCATCTGCCATTTTCGGGACGCAGATGGAACGCCATGTCGGAAAACGGCTGAATATACCCTGTGGTGTCATTTCTTCTCCGATTCACATTCAAAACTTCCCCGTTGGCTTTCGGCCTTTCCTTGGATATGAAGGCACCAACCAGATTGCGGACCTGGTCTATAATTCCTTCACCCTAGGCATGGAAGACCATATGCTAGAAGTCTTCAGTGGGCACGATACGAAAGAAGTAATCACTAAGTCACTCACGGCAAGTTCTGAACTGGATTGGGATAGCGCTGCCGCAAAGGAACTCGGCAAGATCCCTGGTTTCGTTCGTTCTAAGGTGAAGCGGAATACCGAAAAATTCGCCCGTGATCAAGGACTTTCTGCGATTACCTTAGAAGTGATGTACGCCGCCAAGGAATCCGTCGGGGCCTAGTGTCTCATCTCTCATCCCCAGTCTCCCAAAGAGCAGGGAATGAGGTAATAATCCAGTTCCACAGGGCATTCTGGAGTTATGGCTGTCAGCGTTTTTTCGTCTCGCTCTTCTTCTTCCTCTCCATTTTCCATACTTGCCTTGGCGGGTACGGTGATTTGTTTGGGCTTGATCGGGGTTCTGCAATGGCCTCGTTCTGATTTGAGCAAGCGAACGGATAGTGTGCTGACGGCACCCCCGGTGCTGCCCAAGGCAGAAGCGATCAAACCATTTTTGTTTGGCATGGATAACTTAGTCGCTGATTGGTATTGGCTCCAGTACGTCCAATACTTTGGAGACAGTGCGGCTCGCGAAAAGACAAACTTTGATTACTGTGATGACTACCTGGAACTGATCACCGCCTTGGACCCCAAATTTGTAAAAGCTTATGCAGCTGCCAGCTATGCCGTAGCTGGGATGCAAGAAAACCCAGACAAAGCCTTAAAGATTTTAGCGAGAGGAATACAAATTAATCCTGCGGCAGAAGGTTCCTGGGAACTCTACCGCAACTATGCTGGAGTCGCCTTTCTCTATAAAAAAGACCTGGCTACTGCCGCTAAATATTTCACCAAGGCAGCAGATGCTCCCGGTGCCCCCGTCGTATTCCGTTCTTTTGCCGCAGCCTTCTACAACAAAATGAACGATAAAGAACGGGCCATTAGCCTCTGGGTCCAATACTACCGAGAAGCCCCCACACAATATCTCAAGGATAAGACCAAGAAAAAATTGACAGACCTTGGCGTCTGGTTTAAGGAGTGGGGACGTTCTCCCACTAAGGCCAAGATTCTGTGTTCTAACCAGGAGCCTTGTCATCAACTTAAGCGCTAGGTTTGGGTTGGCAAAGCGCGAGATCCGCTTGGATAAAATCGATAAACTGGCGAGCGGTTCTGCCAGAGCGACCATTATGCTGCAAAGCCCATTGCAGCGCCTGAAACTCCAAATCTTCAGGCGGGAGACTAAGGCCCGCTTGTTGAGCGAGATGATGAACAATACGCAGATAGAGTTTTTGATCCGCTGGGATAAACGTTAAGGTCAAACCAAAACGGTCACTAAGGGATAGTTTTTCCTGCACCGTATCCCAACCATGAACTTCGTCTTCAGAGCCAGGCTGCGGACGGTCTCCAAAAAATTCTCGAATCAGGTGACGTCGATTGGAAGTAGCATAGACAACCACATTTTGGGGACGGGCCGTTAAGTTACCTTCTAAAACTACTTTTAAGGCTTTATAGGTATCCTCATCTTCCTCAAAAGACAGATCATCTACAAAAAGAATGAACTTATTAGGAATCTGTCTTAGCTGATCCACGATGATCGGCAGATGGATCAATTCAGATTTAGTGACTTCAACCAGACGTAGACCCCGTTTCCCATATTCTGTTAAGAGAGATTTTACGAATGAAGATTTACCAGAGCCACGGCTCCCATAGAGCAATACATGTAAGGCTGGATAGCCTGATAGTAAAGCTTCTGTATTTTTGACTAATTGATCTCGCTGATCAGCATAGCCGACCAGATCATTGATGCGCACCAAGTCAGGATAGGCAACCCCGATCAGTTGCCCGGCATGCCATTGCAAAGCTTGATATTCTGCAAATAACCCCGCCCCCCAGGTACGGTATTGAGTTACCAAATTAGTAAGGGCTGCTGGCCAATTGTCACATCTATGCAGTGAAAACTCATCTGCGGGGATAGCAGTATCTTGTGACCAGAAGACAAGGCTATAGCTGCTTGGAAAGACTTCTTGTGTCCACTGCTCAATGTGGTCTCTACTGAACTTATATAGGCAGTGTAATGCTTGTAGATCGTTCTTAGCTGCGGCAAGTAAGGCTGGAGACAAGTTTTCAAAATCAAATTTTTGAACTTGTTGAGTAAATGGATTATCTGCGCGTAAAATTTGTTCAACTAGGTAGTCTTGCCAACTTTGATTTTTATTGGCTAATGCATAGAACCACCGTCCATAGGCATACAGATAATCTTTTTTATCATGCTCAAGACTATGTTGTACTTTATCAATGGTTCTTAGCAGTTCGAAGAAAGCACTACCGACTTCACCAGACAAAACATCTTGATAAACGAGAAGTGAAGCTGCTTGATCCTGCAAGAACTGAGGCGTATTTTCTATCTGATGGAACATCTGTACACTCATCCAATATCTACACGATAGCGAAAATATCGCTAGGCATCGGGTCAGGAAGAATGCTATGGTATTAGACCGTTGGGCCCGTAGCTCAGTGGATAGAGTACTGGTTTCCGGTACCAGGTGCGCAAGTTCGATCCTTGCCGGGCTCACCATAACTGATCATGGCTATCCGCTATCCATGAATAAAGCCTGGCAAATCCTTGCCGGGCTCACCATAATTGATCATTGCTATCCGCTATCCATGGATAAAGCCTGGCAAATCCTTGCCGGACTGATCGTTTCAATAAATGGTCACCGACGTCCCCATATCCACCAGTTGATACAGTTCGGCAATATCCTTATTGTGCATACGGATACAGCCATGGGAAGCCGATTTTCCTATGGAATCCTCTTGATCCGTTCCATGAATGCCGAACTCGCCTACCTTGCCTTCGTGATACTGCACATAATATTGACCCAAAGGATTAGCTTTTCCAGCAGCGGTTAAAGCTCCCGTGCGAAAGCTCTGGAACACGGGATTTTCAATCTTTTTCAGGACGTGAAATTTACCCTGAGGGGTAGGCCAAGCGGCTTTGCCTACGGCTATTGGATATTGTCTGTAGATCTTCCCCTCAGTATCTAGGACTTGGAGGGTGTGGGAACGACGATGAATCACGATCTGGACGTTTGAATCGAGGTTATATTCCTTTTCAGGGTATTGGTAATTTCCCCAACCCACTTCCTGCGCGACAACGGGCTGAACCAAGCTAGAGAGTCCCCAGCCCCAGCCAGCCAAGCCCATCAAAAACCTGTGCATCATAAGTTTATGATGCACAGGAAATTTCATCCTATAACCAGTCTGTTTAGTATTTTTCGGCGCGCACCCGTCCAGTGGTTAATTTCGAACGGCCAGAAGGAGAGAAGGTCCGCTTAGGACGGTCATCATAATTGGAACTAGAGAACTTACGCTCTGGGGGACGTTCTTGCTCTTCAGGAACCCCTTCAACGAAAGGTCCTTGTTTGGCAAAGTAGAGAGCCGCTGCCGCTAGCTGCAAAGCATCTCGCTCTCCTCTGAATCGTTCCAAGAATTTTTCATAACCAGCGAGGTCTGCTCTTTCCAGAATTGTTTCGAGGGTTAGGCGTAAAGCCTGTAGCTTCTGCGCTTCTACTTCTGCCAAGGTGGGTAGTTTCCAGACTTGGACCGCCTTCCCTGTATGTCTTTCGACCGAGCTCATAAACCGACGTTCCTGAGGAGCGATCAGGGTAATCGCTACGCCCTGTTTCCCTGCTCTACCGGTTCTACCAATGCGGTGGATATAGCTTTCTACATTCTGGGGTGGCTCATAGTTAAATACATGACTAAGGTCATTGATATCCAACCCACGAGCCGCCACATCCGTAGCGGTGAGAATGGTCAGCTGCTGGTTGCGGAATTTGTCTAGAACAAATTGCCGGGTCATTTGGTCGATATCTCCGTGCAGGGCGTCGCAACGATAGCCTTGGCCCTGTAGCTCCTGTGCCAGGTGAGCTGCATCCCGCTTCGTACGGGTGAAGATAATGGAGGAAGTCGGATTTTCCACAGCCAGAATACGGGTCAAGGCTTCCAATCGGGCATGGTTAGAAACGGTATAGAAGCGCTGTTCGATTTGGGGCTTATTCGCAGCGGTAGGCGAAACGGTCACGCTCACAGGGTCTTGCAAATACCGCTGGGCCAGTCTGCGGATAGCAGAAGGCATCGTTGCAGAGAATAAAGAAGTTTGGCGCTCTTTAGGCGCATGCTGCAATATCTCTTCGACTGCGTCGATGAACCCCATATCCAGCATCTGGTCGGCTTCATCCATCACCACCATTCTGAGCTGATCCAGCTTTAATTCTTTACGGTCTAAGAGGTCAATCACTCGGCCAGGAGTGCCTACCACCAAATGAACGCCTTTTTGTAAGCGGCGGATCTGACGGTCAATCGGCTGGCCTCCAAAAACAGGCAAAACCTTGAGGTTGAAAGACTCCCCATAGGTATGGATAGCTTCTGCAACCTGAACGGTAAGCTCTCTCGTTGGGGTGAGAATCAAGCCCTGGACCGAATTTTGCTGGATATCAATTAGTTGAATCATTGGCAACGCAAAAGCTGCTGTCTTGCCCGTGCCTGTTTGAGCAAGCGCTAATACATCTTGCCCTTGTAAAAGGGGAGGAATAGCCTGGACTTGGACGGGGGTTGGTTGTTCAAATCCCAACTGTTTTACGGCATCAACCAAGATTTGACTCAAACCGAGACTAGCAAATGTATGTTCCATGAAGCATCCAAACAGGGTGTACAAAGACCCACCGTTTGCGACTGCTTTCATGTTGAGAAAAGGCTTTTCTGAAACATCCATCCCTTATTTATGTCGGAGGATAAAGCTCAATCGCAGGGGGTGACTATATTAATGTAATCTAATTTGTAAATTTTTGCAAAGCCCCCCGAAGGAGGCTTAACTTTTTGACCGAGAGAATACGCTAGGTTACAAAAAGTATTTCTGGGAACTTTTCCCGAGCTCCTTCTACAGAGGGATTTTCTTTCTTCAGTTGCCAGAAATTAATCACATCTGTAGCTTGCTGTAGCAGACCATAGCGTTCTTGCTGGTCAATCCACTCTTTTTTTTCCAATTGCACCTTAAGGGATTCCCAAGCATTCTCTTTTGGCCAGTTAAAATAGTCTGTAATGGGAGAGCGGCTGGTGTTATAAAGACGATCAACCCCCAATAGCAGAGATTCCTCGGACCAATATACTTTTAGGCTATATTTTTTTGCAGGTGTAGTGGTCATTGTACCTCCTTAGGGTTACATGGAAAATACAGGTAAGCCTTCAATTCCACAGGCTCACACTGTTAGAAACTGTTTGAACAGGGGGGCTTATTTTTACCCCGAACCAGAAAATACTTACCTAAATTAACTAGGTTTTTGTCTGGGTAGAACTACTCAATCCTTTTTATCATACTCTTCTTGCTTACACTTCGTTAATAGACCCCCATGATTCCTTAAGGCTTTGGGGCAATGAAAATCTCCCTTCCCTAAGTAAAACCCACCGATCCTCTTTCCAGAGAACGATGGTGGAGGGAGAACCCGTAGCCTGTTCATAGGGGCCTGGAAACACCAGTACTTCCGGGAATAAGGCTTGAAATTCCGCTTTGGAAGAAACAGGGGGCTGACCGGAAAAATTAGCGCTGGTAGTAGCCAAGGGTCCAATCTCCATCAGCCATTCACGACCGATAGCGGGGACTCTTATGCCAACGGTTTCCTGGCCGCGATGGACAGCTTCTGGGACTAGCAGACTGGCGGGTAAAATCAGCGTCAAAGGACCAGGCCAACCATCATGAGCTAAGTCTTCCCATTCTCTTTTCCATCCTTGGACATAAGGTTTTAGCTGTTCCAGATCGGCCCCTAACAGAATTAAGGGCTTTGTGGGCAGACGTCGCTTCAAAGAATAGATCTGTTCTCCGTGTTCTGGCAAAGTAGCGAGGGCTGGCACGGTATCCGTGGCAAAACCGATCACTTTTCCTTGAGAAAGCTGGTCTCGAAGTTCTTGCATACAACTCAATGCTAGTTGGAAAATATGAGAAGAATTTATGACAACAGCCAAGACCGAATCAAAGTATTCACCTGCTCCGGGACTTCATCATGGGGACAATGACCTGCTTCCAGATAGTGCTCTGTAAGTTGTGGGTAATGTTGGCGAAATTTGGGGGCCCGAGTCTTTGCATTCATCCAAGGGTCTAAGGCTCCCCAAAGCATCAGGAGAGGGCAGGTCAATTGCTCTAATAAAACATCCAATTTTTCCCCTTGGGGCGTCTTAAATACGGAAGCGAACACTGCAGGTGCACCTGGATCACAGGAAGGTCTATAAATCTCTTCTATCAATTGTTCGGTAACCGCTGTTTGGTCCACATAAACTTTCTGAAGGACGCTACGAATCACCGAGCGTCGACGGACATACTGAAATAGCAGAAAGCTAGCCCAAGACTGGGTAAACGTAGACTTGGCCACCTCTCCCACAATTTTTTTGAAAGGATTGACGGGTTGAGGATGGGTGTCTGTGTCTGTAAAGGGACCGGCACAATTGAGGAGCACCAGACCCGCCGCTGAGGATGGGCGTTGGGCCGCTACGCATAGGGCGGAATATCCCCCTAACGAGTTGCCAACCAGTACCGCCGGTTGACCAATCACTTCTGTAATAAAGTCATGGAGCTGGTCACGCCAGAGGTCGCCGCTGTATTCCCATGCGGGTTTTGCAGAACGCCCAAAGCCCAGTATATCGATAGCCCACACTTCAAAGTCCTCTTGGAGTTCGGCAATGTTCTTCCGCCAGTGATCGGTAGAAGCTCCAAATCCATGAATTAAGAGCATGGGTGGTCGTTGAGGATGCCTCTCTCCAGCCCGCACATAGTAAATGGCTTGTCCTCGCCATTGCCAATAAGTGCCAGGGAGGGGAGCGGTAGTCAGGGAAGCTTGCATAACTTCAAGAAATATTACGGGATGTTAACTAGTATATTCCCTCACGCCAAGAAGACATCTCCGACCACGGAGGAGGTAGCGCAGAGGTTCTTCTGATTTCTGACAATTGGGTAGTACTGTAGAAAACACAAGCGCTTCTCGAAAAACTTAACAGGGAGCTAAGTTCTTGTCTTTTGTGGTAATGACTCTGTTGGTTTTAACCTTTGCTACGGTCCATAGCGGTCTAGCTGCGCTTAGGTTGCCGATAGAAAAACGCATAGGCGCTAGGGTCTATCGGATCTTGTTTGCCCTGGCCAGTATTGGTTTAGCGATTCCGATGCTCATCTATTACTTCAATCACCGCTATGACGGTTGGCAGCTCTGGCTCGTACAGGATAGTGAATGGGTCAAAAGCTTTGTTTTAGGGCTTGCTGCTTTTTCTTTCTTGTTTTTGTATCCAGCCACCTTCAATTTGCTGGAAGTCGCCGCCATTCATGAGCCACAGGTCCGTATCTATGAAACGGGGATTACCCGCATCACCCGCCACCCTCAGCTAACCGGGATGTTTTTGTGGAATGTAAGCCATGTCCTTTGGATGGGCAGTGGTTTTGCCCTATGGACTGGGATTTTATTGACCAGCTATCACGCATTTGCGGTCTGGCACGGAGACCGACGCCTGAGAATCCGCTATGGTAGGGCTTTTGAGGAGTTTAAGAATCGAACTTCGGTTTTTCCTTTTTTCGCTATTTTCCAGGGTCGGCAGTCTTTAGTCCTCACCGAATTTCTGCGTCCTGCCTATCTAGGCATTGCTATATTTGTATTTCTGACGTACTGGGCCCATCCTTGGCTAATCGAAACTTTTGCACAAACAGGTTGGTAACTGTATTTATTCTTTGAATATTGATATGTAATGATTACTATAGATAGTACGTAATCTTATTCCTCATTACTCATGGTCAATCAGCTAGTCAACTGGAGAGCACGCATTGCTCAAACTGATAAAAAACTATCCGCACGTCATATTAATTTAGATCCTGCTGGATACTTTTTGGTTTATATAGACCGTGAAAATGGTCTTATCTGTGCAGACCACTACACGATTGTGGTGGATGAGCGCGGACTGGCCGTAGACCCTGAGACCGGGAAACCCTTGTCTGCTAAAGGGCCTACCAAAAACGAATTGATTGCTCGATACAAGGCTCCCAGTGCTAAGGCTCTATGTGTCGATATTTTTGAGCAGGAGCAAAATCCCGTTACCCACTTTAATCATGCGGCCTACCTAGGACGGGAATTCCAACGGGCAGAATTTGCCTTAGTATCTGGCGAAGAGTACGTTCAAGATTAGTGAGGGAAGTGTGGTGGATTGTCCTCGCTGCGGCACCCCTACCTCGAATCGATGCTTGAACTGTCAAAACTGCGGCTACAGTTTAGAGTCCTACGGCGCTTTCAAGCCAGAGTTGTCTGCGGGCAGTAAGATTCTCTGCACCTCCTGTCGCTATGACCGTGATGATTCCTGTACGTTCCCTGACCGTCCCCAGGCAACACGCTGCACCCTCTATCGCTCCCTAGATCAGCCTACCCCTGTGGCCTACCGTCCTCGTTTTAATATCCGTAACTATATTTGGGTGCTTGTTCTAGGCGGGCTTTTGCTGGTCAGTGTAGGATTGACCTTAAGATGACCGATTTATATGAACTGGCCCTAGAAGTTGCTCCCGCCTTGGAAGAGCTGGCCACCATCCGTTTAGAAGCCCTAGGCAGTCAGGGTGTGGTGAGTGAGCAGATCTCCACCCAACCGATGCTTTGGGTAAAAGGCTATTTCTCGCAAGCGCCTGATCAGGGCACCTTGAACTCGCTGAAACAGCAATTGCTTGAGGATGCCAATCATTTAGACGTCCCTTTACCTATCCTGAAGACACGGCTTGTCCGGGAAGAAGACTGGGCTACGGCTTGGCAGCAATACTGGCATCCTCGTCCCGTGGGTGAGCGTTTTCTGGTTTGTCCTGTCTGGGAGACCCCTCCTCCAGAATATAAAGACCGACTCCTGATTCGTATTGACCCTGGTTTTGCCTTTGGGACAGGAGAACACAGCACAACCCGTCTTTGCTTAGCAGGGCTGGAGCAGTTGCTGATGGAAGGCCCTGTGTCCATGGTGGCCGATGTTGGGTGTGGCTCTGGCATTTTGGCGCTGGGGGCACTCCTCTTAGAAGTTACGAAGGTAATTGCGGTCGATATCGACCCCCTTGCGGTCAAAGCTACCCAAATCAATCTTGAAGAAGCTGGATTTGCCGACCAAGCTACAGTTTTTGTAGGCAGTGCGGAGGATGTCCTGAAGCTTGCTTCGCCGGTGGATGGTTTGGTCTGTAATATCCTGGCTGAGGTGATTTGTCAGATCGCTGAGGACCTCACCGCCCTAGTCAAGCCTGGAGGTTGGGGACTGTTTAGTGGTTTATTGACGACGCAAGTGGCCATGGTGATGGAGCGATTAGAACCCCTTGGCTGGTATCGGGAATGCACCTTATCTGAAGAACCATGGGCCGCCCTGATTCTGTACAAAACTTAGCGCGCCTCTTCTGTGAACGACAACAGTTCACCGGGGAAGTTTTGCACTTAGAGCAGGCCCAAGTCCATTACCTGAAGAGGGTTTTGCGGCTTTCGGTCGGGAATCTTTTTGTCGCTCTGGATGGACAAGGGGGCTGCTGGAAGGCGATTTTAGAAAGTAATCGGGCTCATTTACTTGAAAAGCTGGATAGCTTTGTAGAAGCCCCTTTTTCGATTGCCCTAGCCTGCGGGATTCCTAAGGGCGAACGCATGGATTGGTTGGTGCAAAAGGCGGTGGAACTAGGGATGCATGACCTGTACCCCTTGGTCACAGCCCGCACCGTGGTATCAGATCCGTCCCCCCATAAAGTCCAACGTTGGGGAGTGATTGCTAGAGAAGCGGCGGAGCAATCCGAACGCTCATGGCTCCCCAAGGTTCACTCTGTACAATCTTGGGCTAATTTTATGGATCCTGTTTCCACATCGTTAGGCCAAGATAGACTAAAGGTCATTTGTTTAGCAAGGGGAGAGCGGAGCAGTTTGGGAAGCATTCTGAAAGCGCATGAGCCTAAGCCTGTTCTGTTGGTGACGGGGCCGGAAGGTGGCTTTACACCGGAAGAAATAGCACAGGCTAAAGACAAAGGATTCATCGCAGCGCACTTAGGACCGCGCATCCTCCGTGCAGAAACTGCCCCTTTGGTAGCCTTGAGCTTATTGATAGGTGCCTATGAGACGAATTGACGCATCGGGTATTGGCGCTTTGATCGTGGGGGTGACAACGCTCATCATTACGTTTGGGCCGTTGCTAGGCATCTCTCCTTGGCTGCCTGCGTTCTTTATCGTGGTAGTAGGAGGCGCTTTAGTCCTAGACCAGTTTCTATTTCAATCCCGCCATATTCGTTTGCTCTTGGGGCTGCTCCAGGAACTGGCCCCAGAACATAAAAGTAGGGTGTTGCACCATGAAGCCGGTCATTTCCTAGTGAGCCATTTAGTCGGCATCAAGATTGTGGACTACAGCCTCGATGCTTGGGATATTTACCAAAAGGGCGATATGGGCAGTGGAGGAGTCATTCCCGATCAGAAATCTATCCTCACCTATACCCAAAAAGCGCCGTGGAACAAGGTCGAGCAATACTGCGTGGCGATGATGGCGGGTCCTGCTGCAGAGCAAAGGGTATTTGATTCTGTTTGGGGAGGCAGTAATGACTTGGAAAAAGTCCGGCTCTGTTTACAGCAGGCCAAGAAAAACCCTGATTTGTATCGGCTCTATGTGACACGGGCCCATGACTTATTAGAAAGTCACCAAGCTATCTATGAGCAATTGGTGGCATTAATGTCTAAAAAGACGCCGGTTGAAGAATGTTTAGCTTTTTTGAATGCCCCCCTCATACCGTCGGACCAAAGTCCATGCAGCTAGACTCATACCACAGCCAAAATCTCCCTGGTCTATCCAATCTTCAATCTGCTTTTGGGTACAGGTCACGGCTTGGAGTCGTTCAAAAGGATCTTCGGAGCCGGAGGTCACGGGCGAAAGCTGCTGGGCTAAGTAAACAGTACAGTTTTCATCGGTCAGGCCCTTGCAGGGATTAAATTCCCCTAGTTTTTTCCAGTATTGCGCCTGCAATCCGGTTTCTTCCTGAAGTTCTTGCTGGGCCGCCTCCAAGGGGGTCTGCTCAGCATGGACCCCACCACCGGGGAATTCATAAATGGTTCGCTGCATCAGGTAGCGATCCTGACGGACCACAACCCATTCGCCCTGTTCCGTTAGCGGTACCACGAGGACAGAACCTGGTGTATGGGCATAAAAGTAGTCCGCTTCCAAGCTGGCTGAGCTTGCTGGACTGTCTGTCAGCCCATAACGATCCTTGCAATAGCTCCAGTATGGATTTTGATGAAGTACTTCTCGATGGTAAGTATGCAAGGGAAAAGAAGGCTGAACCACAAATCCTCCAGGTATGATGAGTGGGAGTTAATCCTGTTCTATCGATAAATTAGCAGGTTCAACGCTTCCAAGCTTCCAACGTTCAAGCTTCCAACAAGGAGTACTCCTATTCATGACTGCCTCAACTACACAACTCGACGCTCGCGAACTTTTTAAGAGCGCCTATGAAAATCGCTACACCTGGGATCCAACTTTCCCTGGCTATAGCGCAGATTTTGTATTAAATCTGAAAGAGCACACCTACACCGGGAAAGTAACAGTCACCAAAGGGATGGAAGTGACGGTTGAAACCGATGACCAACCGGCAGAAGAGTGGTTACGCAACCAAATGAAAGATGTGGTTGTACACCGCAAATTCTCTGACTTTGAGACCTCGCACGGAAAGCATACCTTTACCGTCGATGGAGAACCTGATACTACGGGGGCTGTGGCTATTCTGGTCGGTGGCGATGCGATGGGCTCTAACTATAAAGTCCGAGACCAGCAAGTGGTACAGGTCTCTCGGGTGATGGGCCGGATGGCGTTCACCATCAACCATCTGGATAAAATCGACACGGGCAAAGGCTATATCTCTTCTGCCTATAATGCCGTTTTTACCAATCCCCAAGATGGTCAAGTACTTCGTCAACTCAAGTTCATCGACATCTACGAGAACTTTGACGGTCACTATTTGATGACTAAACAGATTGTCAGCGGTACGGAAATGGGCCAAAAGACCTACACCGAAATTTCGTTTAACAATATTCAGTTGGGCTGACCCCTCCAAGCCTCCCTTGCCAAGGGGAGGTTTCTGTTGGGTATCAGGTCCATCTCTTCTCTTCATTTTTTGGAGGTTTAGGGATGGACCTTTTTAGTTGAAAGAGGCTCCTAATCCATGTTGACAAGGCTTGTCCAAAATTCTATGCGCCATAGTACTGTTGGTACATGAGCAAGTTAAGCAAACTGGTAAAGCAATTCCTATCCAATCCCCCTGATGTTAGGTTTGAAGAGGTACGATATATTTTAAGGGCGTTTGGATTTGAGGAAGTTCGGTCCAAAGGCAGTCATCACATCTTTCGAAATAGCGATGGAAGAAAGCTAACAGTCCCCAAAAAAGATGGACGGAAAGTTAAGAGAGTTTATGTAAAGCAGGTAGTTGATTTATTGAACTTGCAAGCATGGAGTGATGAACAAAAAGATGATGAATAAAACAACTAAGAAAAAGCCGTTGGAATACTATTTGGATCTACGTTATTCAATTACACTCCATCCTGATCCAGAAGGTGGATATGTGGCTGAAATTATAGATCTCCCTGGATGTATAACTCAGGGTGAGACTTTAGAAGAGGCTATGGAGAATATAAGTGAAGCTCGCCAGCTATGGATTGAAACTGCCTATGGTTTTGGAGATGAGATTCCTTTACCGAACGAGGAAAATGAATGAATGTAGATCATAAGTATGTAATAAAAATAGAACATCCTGCATAATTCTTCAAAAATATATAGTAGTACAAACGATGGTAGTGATACAAATTTCAAGAATTGCTGTTTTTTTCTACTCTCCATATCGTTCAAGTAATTCCTGTACCTGCTCCACACTCATATCAAGGACTTGGCTGATCGAAACGAGGAGACTGTGGTCTTGGCTAGTTAAGTAGATTTGAGCGAGGTTTCGCAGAGTAATCCCAACAGTATGATTGTCTTGGAACTCCGCAAAGATCTCAAGAGCCTTGAGTAGGTTTGTAATCGCTTCAGGAAGGTTTTGCTCAACTTGGGCA
>CASBPW010000118.1 GCA_949127685.1 Candidatus Sivonenia alaskensis PMM_0068
AGACGGGAAAAGTTCACTTCCTTTTAACTATTCGACCCGCCAAAGCTTCGCAAGAACTAGTCTCTATTGCATCCACATTGTCAAACTCTAAGGGGTGTATACTTTCACAAACATTC
This sequence comes from Candidatus Sivonenia alaskensis PMM_0068, assembly GCA_949127685.1. GTDB lineage: Bacteria > Cyanobacteriota > Cyanobacteriia > Gloeobacterales > PMM-0068 > Sivonenia > Sivonenia alaskensis. The sequence goes on from CASBPW010000118.1 coordinate 117, forward strand.
TGAGCATACAGTCGCCTCAACCTTGGGATGATACGCCATACAAGTGATATACAGGGATGCCTCTAGCATTGTCTAGGGCTCCAGCCACGATTAAATAACTAAATGGTGTGCCTCAGCTCTAAGGGCTGGGGCGCTGTATTTTGTGAATCGCTAAGGGGAACCTAAACAAAAAGAGGGTACTGGATAAGTCTCTCTCTTCCTTCCTGTTTCGCGCACTACATAAACCTTGAGTTCTTCCGCGCATAGACAGGCTAAAGCCCTAGTCATCGTGCTGCCCAAATCAAGGCCAATCATGCCGGGACCAAAAAAAGGCTCTACTTCTAAAGTTTTATGGAGTATGCAAGGGGTTGGCGTATGACCAAATACGATCGTCTTGCCAGGGATCGGGACTTCTGGAATTCCCCAAAATTCTCCTCGGATCCAGCGCAAGGCTTCTATTTGTTGCTCCTCTAGGGCTACTCCTCGTTTAACGCCTGCATGGACTTGGACAAATGAACCGTACTCGTGGATGTCTCTTAGCCCTTTAAAATAATGAAGAACTTCTTCAGGAATGTTGCCCCCAAAGCTATCTAGGGTTTGGGTACCCCCGGCCATGAGCCAGCGAGCAGCATTGGTATGATCTTGATGAGCTTCTAGACACATTTGTTCGTGATTGCCGATCAAGCAAGAGGCGTAGGTCCTTACAAATTCCACGACCTGGGCACTATCTGGGCCACGGTCAATCAAGTCCCCCCCAAACCAAAGCAAGTCCTCTTGGGTCGGACCGGCATAGTCCAGAAGTTCCTGGAGTAAATCCCAGGTTCCGTGGATATCTGTAAATAAATAGTGCTTCATGACCTATTACTTATTGTGCCTTCTACAGATGCTAATCATCATCCGACCAAGATGAAGACGCACAGGGGTATAGTTAGAAATACACGTTTTTTGCTTATGTTTCTAGACTTAAGGGCCAGCACAGGATGAAAGTTACTCAGGAAAAGCGTCCCAACTCCCAAATTGGGCTCAGTATTGAAGTAGATGAGGCATCAACTAAGCTTGTTTACGACAAAATGGTGCAAAAACTTATGCGGACGGCCCGTATCCCTGGATTTCGTCCTGGTAAGGCCCCGCGTCCGATTGTGCTCCAGTATTTGGGTAAGGACTATATCAAGGCAGAAGCCCTGAAAGAAGTGATTCAGAGAAATTTGGAACAGGCCCAGAGCCAGGTAAAAGTGCCTGCGATCGGTGAGTACGCGCTGACCGATCCGTTTGATGCCCTGTATAGCCAGTTTGAACCGGGCAAGAGTCTTACCTTCCAGGCTGCTGTAGATGTAGAGCCGGAAGTTACCCTGCGCGAAGGTTATGAGAACCTCAGCATCAAATACGCCGAGGTCCCCTATGACCCTACCCGTGTTGATAAAGCGCTAGCAGACCATCGCAAACGCAAAGCCACCTCTATTCCTGCGGCTGACCGTCCTGCCCAAATTGGGGATATTGCGGTTATGGACTTCAGCGGGAAAACCGTAGATGATAATGCCGAAATTCCTGGGGGATCCGCTATGGACTTCCAGATTGAGCTTCAGGAAAGCCAGTTTATTCCTGGGTTTGTCCTAGGCATCGTCGGTATGAATCTGGAAGAGACCAAAGAAATCTCGGTTCGTTTTCCTGATCAGTATGCCCAAGAAGACCTCCAGGGCCGTGAAGCCGTGTTTACCGTCACCTTGAAGGAGTTGAAAGAACAACAGCTGCCTGATTTGGATGATGCCTTTGCCAAGGAAATCAGCGAATTTGAAACTTTGGATGCTCTGAAAGCAGAATTGGAAAAGCGTTACCGCGAGGAAGCCGAGGCCGAGGCTCAAGGCAATCGGGATATCGCTATCGTCGATGCGATCCTAGAAGGAACAACGCTAGAATTACCTACTACTCTGGTCAACCGGGAAGTTGAATTTTTAGCGAACCAGACGTTCCAAGATTTTCAGCGTCGTGGCATCGATCCCAATATGTTGTTTTCTGAAGAGAATCTCCCCAAAATCCGTGCCCAGTTCCAAGAAGAAGCCGCCAAGCGCCTGAAACGAACCCTGGCCTTAGCGGAGGTGGCTCGTCGTGAAAAATTGACGGTGGAGCAAGCTGCGCTTGACGTTCGGGTAGAAGAGCTGCTATCCGCCAGTCCAGACCTAGACCGCAGAGCCGTCATTGAGTTTGTCCAAAATGAACTGCTTACCCAGAAAATTCTCGATTGGCTAGCAGAACATTCTACAATTGAATTAATAACGGAAAGTTCCCCCATCCCTTCAACGGATGCAAATGAGGTTAATGATGAATCTTCCTCTGATAAATAGTCAGATGTCCTATGGTCAGATTCCCTCTGGTCTAAACGTCCAAAATGTGATCCCTATGGTAGTGGAACAATCCTCTCGCGGGGAGCGCGCTTTTGATATTTTCTCTCGTTTATTGCGTGAGCGAATTATCTTCCTGGGCACTCCTATTGACGATATGGTCTCCAACCTTATAGTCGCTCAGCTACTCTTTTTGGAAGCCGAGGACCCGGAGAAAGATATTTTTCTCTATATCAATTCTCCTGGTGGCTCGGTAACTGCAGGTATGGCTATTTACGACACCATGAAGCATATCCGTCCGAAAATATCCACGATCTGTGTAGGTCTGGCTGCTTCTATGGGAGCATTTTTGCTCTCTGCTGGAGAAAAGGGTAAGCGTCTATCGCTGCCCCATGCTCGGATCATGATCCACCAGCCCTTGGGAGGTGCTCAGGGGCAAGCGACGGACATTGCTATCATGGCCAAGGAAATCCTCTACCACAAAACCAGGTTGAACCAATTGATGGCAGAGCATACAGGTCAGCCACTCGAAAGGATTGAGCGGGATACAGATCGCGATTTCTTCATGTCTGCGGAAGAGGCAAAAGAGTATGGTTTAGTAGACCAAGTAATTGTCCGTCGTCCGGTTGCGGAGGCCCTCGCGGCACGCTAAGCGTCTCACGTTCTAAATTTGAGGTTGTAATTCCATGGCCACAAAATCTTACGATGCACATCTGAAATGCTCTTTCTGTGGCAAATCCCAAGAGCAAGTTCGTAAGCTGATCGCTGGCCCTGGAGTTTACATCTGTGATGAATGCGTAGAGCTGTGCAATGAGATTCTGGATGAGGAGCTATTTGAAGCCCCCATCCAGGCTCAGGCAAGTCGGAAATCCGCTCGTACTGCTGGCAAGGAGCTGAGTAAATCTGCTCCTGACCTGAAGAGTACCCCCAAGCCTCAAGAGATTAAAGGCTACCTAGACCAACATGTGATCGGTCAGGAGGAAGCTAAAAAAGTCCTCTGTGTAGCGGTCTACAATCACTACAAGCGTCTGGCTAATCGTTCCGAGAACCCGGACGATGATGTTGAAATTCAAAAATCGAATATTCTCTTAATTGGCCCAACCGGTTCTGGTAAAACCCTCTTGGCTCAAACCTTAGCCCGCATGCTAGATGTCCCCTTTGCAGTAGCGGATGCCACGACTCTTACAGAAGCTGGTTACGTGGGCGAAGACGTAGAAAACATCCTGCTTCGCCTCCTACAGGTCTCTGATGGGGATGTAGAAAAAGCACAGCGGGGCATCATCTACATTGATGAAATTGACAAGATTGCCCGTAAAAGTGAGAATCCTTCGATTACCCGTGATGTTTCGGGAGAAGGGGTCCAACAGGCTCTACTCAAGATGCTGGAAGGCACTACCGCTAACGTTCCTCCCCAAGGTGGACGTAAGCACCCATACCAGGAATACATCCAAATTGACACCAGCAACATCCTGTTTATCTGTGGTGGAGCTTTCGTCGGCCTAGAGCGAATTATTGAGCAGCGAACCGGGAAGAAGAGTATCGGCTTCATGCAAAATGCTGACCCTCAGAAAGACAAGCGGGTCATTGAGTCTCTCAAGACCATGGAACCGGACGATCTAGTGAAGTTTGGTCTGATCCCAGAGTTCGTTGGACGAATTCCGGTCATCGCTGTCTTAGAGCCTTTGGATGAAGAAGCGCTAACGCAGATTCTCACCGAGCCCAAGAATGCCATCATCAAGCAGTATCAGCGGCTGATGAGTATGGATGGAGTGGAACTGATATTTGAGCTAGAAGCTATTGATGCGATTGCTAAAGAAGCCTATCGCCGTAAGACAGGGGCCCGTGCCCTACGTGGTATTGTCGAAGAGATCATGCTGGAGATGATGTACGAAATACCCTCTCGCAGTGATATTCAGACCTGCACTATTTCTAAGGAGATGGTGGAGTCACGCTCTACTTCTGAAATTCTATTCCATCCCCACTCTTTGCCTAAACCTGAGTCAGCCTAGTTGCTTCTATCATCGTGGAGATACGGAGACTTCAAAGCACTCTTCCAGGGAAGTGATCAGTGCTTCGCAAATAATTTCTATGGGTACGGCCTGAATTTCGTGCAGCCCGATTACCGGATCTACCGTCCCGAAGACCTGTTTCATCAAAGAACGATCAGGATTCAGCAAAATAGAGCCATGCTGGAGAATGCCCCGGCCTCGGCGTAGCTGGGCACTACCAATCAGCTTTTGGCCATGCCAGACCAAATCGCCTCGAGTAGCAGTGCCAAAACAACTGGTCTTCCCGATATAGCCCCGGCCTTGAGTGCCAAATTCGATGGGGACTCCCAAATGGGCCATGCCTTTAATCAAGAAAGTAGAAAGTTGATGATAGGTATGTTCTACGGTTCCTTGCAGTCCGCTACAGACGACCATATAGGTCAAGTCGCCCTGATGTAAAACAGCTCGACCCCCCGTGGGCCTACGCACTACTTCTAAGCCCAGAGGCTCCCCGATCGTAAAATCATCCTTCTGGTGATAGCCCACAGAAATAGCGGCAGGTTGCCAACGATAAAAGCGCACCACCGGGGGAAGTTCTCCCGCCAGGTGACGCGCTAGTAGTTCTGTATCTAAAGCCATATGAGTCTGCCCATCGGCTTCCACATAGGGCCACAACAGCCAGGAAGGGGCCATTATTTGAATTTGTTCATTATTTATTTAAACCTTTCAATCAGGACTTCATCGTACTCATCGGCCAACGTTGCAACGATAGTAATCGCTCTAGAGACTTCTCCTGGATCTAGGTCCTGTAAGGTGCGAGAACAGGTAAGGATTATTTGTTCGCCCTTAATGGCAAAACGAGCCTCTAGAGTGTCAAGCCAATTTTTTTCCAGGAGAAATTTATTCAGTCCTGCTTCATCCTTAGCGGGCAGCGCAAGCACCGGAGACCAGACCATTAGGGTATCTTCCGAAGATTCTCCGGTGAGATAGACAAAAACATCAACCGTGCCATATCTGAATTTCCAAACATGCTGTGGGCGTTGAATTTTCGTATCTCGTTGGGGATTTTCACCCAAGGTAGAGATAATGGCTTCGACGGTATCTACATAAGTATTGAGATGCATTTCGTCTTCGGTGTAAGGTTCACTTGCCTTAACAGACATCATGGCCTCCTGCGATGTTTCTTTTATTATGCCTTGACTATGGCTCAATCCAGGTTAAGCATCCTATACGGGAAGACCTGATTGGCCTACATTATTGTTACAGACTGTTAAGTGATGATGACGAACAAAGATTGGCTCAAGAGTGCTGGAATCCCTTTTCAGATTGCAACCCAAGCTCCTGAAGAAGGAGCATGCTGCCCTATATTCTTCTTGGAAGGAGAAAAGAAAGGGGTGCTTTGGATTCATCCGGACAACTGTGACACTCAAGGACAGATTCTGCGTGAAGCCAGTAGGCTTTTGCAGAACACGCTGGTTCCTCTAGACCCCCTAGAGGGATTGGAGCATGCGCTCGCCGCTGCGGTCAAAGGTCGCCTGTCTCACGTGGTGGTGGATGAAACGCTTTTTGACAATGAGGACATCTTTCTCGAGGATCCAGAGGGTTATATCCGTCTGACGCCCAGCAATCTCCGCCAAGCCCTAAACCTGATGACCAAGAAAAGTCAGGTACGGTTTATTGATTTCTCCACGACAGCCACTTCTGCTCAGAAGAATAAAAGTCGTAAACGGGTGCTTTCCGGTATTCAACCTTCGGGTGATATGACCCTGGGTAATTGGCTAGGAGCCGTAGAACTATGGAAAAAACAAATTGAGGAGTATCCCAACTGTTATTTCTTCCTGGCTGATTTGCATAGTTTGACGGTCGCGCCAGAACCGGAAGAACTGCGCGAACGGATTCGCAAAACGGCGACGCTGCTGCTTGCCTGTGGTCTGGATATGGAACGGGCTGCCATGTTCCGCCAATCTCAACTCGGCGGCGTGCATACAGAACTAGCTTGGTTATTTGCCTGCATCACGCCAGAGGGTCGCTTGGAGCAAATGACTCAGTTCAAGGAGAAAGCCCAAAAGCAAGCATCGGTTGGCACGGGCTTAAAGATTTATCCAATTCTGATGGCTGCGGATATTGCCATCTATCAAAGCCATCTCGTGCCCGTAGGTGATGACCAACGTCAGCATTTAGAGCTAGCCAGAGAAATTATTCGCAAATTCAACAGTCGCTATGGTCATACCTTTGTGGTTCCCAAAGCTTTAGTGCGAGAGGGTTCGACAGCACGGGTAATGGACCTGACAGACGGCACCAAAAAGATGTCCAAATCATCCACGAATACAGATGGCTGTATCTATTTACTCGATAGTCCAGAGGACATCAACCGCAAAATCAAACGAGCCAAAACCGATGCGATTCGTGATCTATACCCAGATTCTCTAGAACGACCAGAAACCACCAATCTTCTGGGAATTTACCAAGGTCTTACCGGGTTGAGTATGGAGGCAATTATCGCTGAATTTGAAGGTCAAGGACATGGAGCGCTGAAGAAGGCACTAACAGAGTGTTTGATTGCTAAGTTAGAACCTGTTCGAAAACGCTATGCCCAGTATTCGGCGGACCCAGGCTATGTGGAGGGCGTCTTGGCGCGGGGAGCAGAGCGTGTCTATCCTATAGCTGCTGAAACTTTGAGCAAGGCTAAAGAGCGCGTTGGCTTATAAATGGGAGTTTTCAGATTTTTGTTTACGCCGATGATTGTTCGTAGTTTAGAGATTTTTGCTTCTCTGGCAATTCGTTTATAAATTTTCGGAAGGGGGGGGATTCGAACCCCCGATGACGTTGCCGCCATAACAGTTTTCGAGACTGCCGCATTCAACCGCTCTGCCACCCTTCCACGGTCTTCCACCTTATCAGATTTAGCCCTAGGATTTGGGGCTCGCTCGCCATAAAAGGTTCTGCCGTAGAGCTTTTTCCATCACCACCAGCAAAGAATAATCTTCTTGGCTAGGATGCAACCAAAGCTGAAGAGCCTTCCACCCTTGATACACCAACATTTCCAGACCCCCTTGCGTAGCGAGTCCTTGTTCTTGCGACCAGGTGAGGAGCTGTGTCCTTTCGGGGTTATAGACCAAATCGTAGACCAACGCATTCTCTGGCAATAGGGCAAGTTCTTCCTGTTTAAGGGGCGAAGCCTTAGGATGAGGGTCCATCCCGAGCGGCGTAGTATTCACAACCAGGTGGGTATGCACAAGAACCGAAGCCATAGACTGTTCTGGGCCTAAAATTTGAATTTCTGGAAACTGTTCGTGAATAGCTTTTAGGTTTTCTGG
>CASBPW010000119.1 GCA_949127685.1 Candidatus Sivonenia alaskensis PMM_0068
ATAACCTAGACATGTTCACTTCAGCTTTTCCAAGGTTCGTTTTGGTAAGCAGTGAATAGCCCGAGAATCCGGCGGTTGTAAGCGCGGCCGTTTTGTGGCCTTATGCCTAATGGAATGTCAACAGCCAGAGTAGAGTCTCCTAAAAGGCGGAGTGTCATTTTTCTGAATCTCGAGCACTCTTACGTGCGATTAGTACGTTTTACGGTGCATAAAAATACAGAAGATAAAGACCTCAACTCATATCATTATGGTCCTTTTTGTAGTTGAGCTTGCTCTGAAAACCTTCTTGTCGAGTGCATCCTGACACACAGCATGCAGGACACTCTCCAGTATTAGTAAACCCGCCGAAAGAATGGCGGCTTTTTAACAGGAGGCTTCATGCCGAAGCAAATTATCATTGCCGAGCAAAACCGCCTTGCAGCAGTCTTCTCCGAAGACCAAATCCAAGAGTTGGTTGTTGCCCAGGGTTCCCATCAGGTAGGAGATATCTATTTGGGGGTTGTGGAAAACGTTCTTCCTTCGATCGATGCCGCTTTTGTGAACATCGGCAATCCAGAACGTAACGGATTTATCCATGTTTCGGATCTGGGACCGATCCGACTCAAACGGAGCATCGCCCCGATTACTGAGTTAGTAACCCCCCAACAAAAAGTGCTGGTCCAGGTTATGAAGGAACCTACCGGCAACAAAGGTCCTCGCCTGACCGGAAATATTACTCTGCCCGGTCGTTTTCTGGTCTTGATGCCGAGTGGAAGGGGAGTAAATCTATCCAGACGGATTCGAGATGAAGATGAACGCCATCGTCTCAGAGCGCTTGCTGTTTTAGTTAAACCGGAAGGCATGGGGCTTCTGGTCAGAACCGAAGCAGAAGCCATGGATGAACAGGCAATTATACGGGATTTAGAATTTCTCAAAAAACAGTGGGAAAAGATTCAACAGAAGACCCAGTCTACTCGCCCACCCGCCTTAATGAACCGGGATGAAGACTTTATTCAACGGGTGCTACGCGATACCTATACGTCTGAAGTAAATCGGATTGTGACCGATAGTTCCTTTGGGCAAAAGCGGGTGAAGCAGGCTCTGCTTCAATGGAACGCTGGAAAAATGCCCAGTGGCGTCTATGTGGAGCACCATAAAGAAGCCACCTCCATGTTGGACTTCTATCGGGTGACGGCGGCTATTCGAGAAGCCTTAAAGCCACGGGTAGATTTGCCCTCCGGCGGCTATGTAGTGATCGAGCCTACCGAAGCCCTCACCGTAATTGATGTCAACTCCGGCAGCTTTACCCGCTCTGCTACATCCCGTGAAACGGTCCTCTGGACCAACTGCGAAGCAGCTACTGAAATTGCTCGCCAACTTAGGCTGCGTAATATTGCAGGGGTGATTGTGATTGATTTCATCGATATGGATTCGATGCGGGACAAGATGCAGGTCCTGGAGCACTTCTCCAAAGCCCTCAAGTCCGATAAATCTCGTCCACAAATTGCCCAGCTTTCAGAATTAGGATTGGTAGAACTAACCCGCAAACGTCAGGGGCAGAGCATCTACGAAGTTTTCGGTAGCAACTGCAATACCTGTGATGGGCAAGGTATTATTCCTGCGTTGCCTGCAGGTGCGGGTCGTTCTGGGGCTCCAGACCTGCCACAGGAAGAGGAGACCGTGGCCTTTGCTTATCAGGAGTTCCCCATCGCAACAGGGGATTCAGACTTTGTAGAAGCTGCCGGGGCCTCAGAGGTGGAGCTTTCAGAGCATCCTACGTTTCGACAGGACCGTCGCCGGGGAAATAGCAATGCCCCTGCAGGCCGTCCCAGCTGGAATGACCGTCGTCGGGGGAGTCGGCCCGAGCCTCAGCCTCGTCCAGGTCTTACGACCCGTTCTCCGAGAGGTGGCGTGGAGCGAGGACTGGAAGTAGAGGAAGGACGGATTTCTCGCACAAGTAGGGCTTATCGGCAGGAAAATGCTGCTGAAGCTTTGGCCCCGCAGGAAGAAGAGTTCGCTCCGCAGGACGGATTGGAAAATGTGGCTTCTGCCGTTTCTCTCTTAACCCCAGAGGTTACTGGCTTCGATCTAAAAACGCTACCGGATATATCTTCTGAAGACCGATTGGCTAAGAGTTCCATTCTCTCGGTACGGGTTCCAGAACCAGAAGAAGAGATCGAACAGGAACGTCGTCGCCGTCGCCGTCGCGCCGGACAAAAGTTTGAAGAGGCCAAAGGTGCGTCTTTGCCTGTCGCCGTTTTATCTGAGCCTGCTCTGGAGGTTTTTGCCGAAGTGCCGATGCCCGAGGGGACGGCGCAAGAAGGGATCACGCTGAAACCAAGGGTGGAAATTCCTTTAGACGACCGTGCCCGTCGCCGTCGCCGCTCTACCGGGGTGAGTGAAACCACGTCTAAACCAAGAGAAAGAAAGGAGAGAAAAGAAGTATCGGAAGTACTCCCTCTGGATGCACTTTCCTCTGAAGTACTGCCTCTAGAAGGCATACCTGAAGAAAAAGTGCCCAAAGCTGCTCCGCCGAGGAGAAAACGGTTACCCGCTCCTCCTCGTAAACGACGTAAATCCGAGTCCGCCGATGAGGGTGCTGATGCTATCAAAGAGCTCACTTTGGACCTACAAAATCAAGCGTCGAGTGGACAAGACTCCCCCCCGGAAGACTCCCCTGCGGAATAGATGAAGTAGGTAGGGGCTGCCTTTTCGGACCGGTAGTCGCAGCGGCAGTGGTTATTCCAACCGAGTCGTTGCGCTATCTTGTAGCTCAAGGTCTGACGGATTCTAAACGTCTTTCCTCCTCATCACGCCAGGTCTTGGCAGCCCAGATCCGCAGCATGGCCACCGTCTGGGCTGTTGGAGAAGCGCAGGTCCAGGAGATTGATGCCGTTAATATTCTGCAGGCTACTTTTTTAGCGATGACGCGGGCTGTGAAGCAGCTTGGGGACATTCCCCAGCAAGCACTTGTGGATGGCAACCGTCCGATTCCGAATTTGTCTCTCCCCCAACGAACGATTGTGCAGGGAGACTTAAAAGAACCTCTGATTGCTGCTGCCAGTGTGCTTGCCAAAGTCTATCGCGACCAGATGATGGTTGAACTAGACAGTCGTTATCGAGGCTACGGCTTAGCTGCTCATAAAGGTTATGGGACTCCAAGGCATCTGGAGGCCATGAATCGTCTAGGTTTAACCGACCAACACCGCCTGAGTTTTGCTCCGTGCCGAGCTATTTTTCGGTCGGGTGATCGGTAGCACTACTTCACAGGAATTGTTGGGGCTTTCTGTCAGTTTGATCCGATATAGTTGACATCCTAACCCAGCGATCGGCTTTTGTAAGAGTTCAGCCATGTATAGGGCGATATTTTCTGCCGTCGGTACCGTGCTAGCAAAATGGGGTACGTCTTTGTTCAAAAAGGTGTGGTCAAAGGGTTTAAGGACCTGCTGATCAATAACCTGCTGGAGTTTCACTAAATCCACAATCATGCCTGTTTGTGGGTCTATTTCCCCTCGGACGGTCACTTCTACCCCGTAGTTATGACCATGGCCATTGGGACGGGCGCATAGACCATAGATTTCGCAGTTGTGTTCATAGGTCCAATCTTCGCGGGCCAGGCGGTGAGCTGCAGCGAAATGGCTACCTACGGTCAGATACGTGTGCATAGATTCTCCTCGGTATTCAGACCAGAGTTCCTCTTCTTCATAGAGGACGATGGATTGTAAAGGCAGGTGGGGGGCAAGTTTCTGCCAGATTGTATAAGCAATAAATTCTGTAGTCGGCAGCGTTTGAGCGAATTCAGGCCAAACTTCGTTGAGGAAGGACAAATTCAGCGGGGCCGTAACATATTCTCGAATAACGTGTTTCACTTCAGACAGATTGAGCACCATGCCCGCTTCATCTACTTGACCCGGCATCGTGACAAATAAAACATAATTGTGGCCATGACCATGGGGCTGAATATGCAGCCCAAAACGTTCCCGATTTTCTTCCTCGGTCAGAGTGGGCAGCCAATAGCGATGGGAAGCGCTAAATTTCGCCCGGCGATTGATGGCACAGTCCATTTGCAAAACTTAATAATGCGTTGATCCCAGCATAGCCGATCCTGCGCCTGGGTTGCCAGAGACTTCTCGATTTAGAGATGCGTTATATAAAGAGATGCGCTATGGAATGAACAAGCGGAGGCAATAAAATCCAGCCGGCAACGAACATGGCACCGATCGAAGAGATAAGCACGGCTCCAGCAGCGCAATCCTTGGCAATTTTAGCGAGGTCGTGGTACTGATCCCCGATGGCGAGGTCTACCATGGCTTCCACTGCCGTATTCAGCAATTCCATGGTCAGGACGAGGGCAATCATGATCCCGACGACCGCAAACTCTAAAGGCGTAATCCTTAACATGATGCCTAGCGCTACGGCTATGGCTCCTACGCCGAGATGGACTCGGAAGTTGCGCTGGGTGGTGGTGGCGTAGAGAACACCGGCCCAAGCATATTGAAAACTGACTTGAAGCGTGTGGGCGACCTGCCACGAACGGCGTGCAGGATTTTTGGGAGAGGTCTTAATATTAGTGGGCATGGGATTGGGGGTAACTGAGGGATGTAGTTTCTAACAGTTGATGTTGACGAAGAATCATAGCTGTAAAAGAACTATCTTCTTGGTGGTCCCAACCCAGTAGGTGCAATAGTCCATGCAGGCTTAACCATATCAACTCCTCACCTAAAGAATGTCCCTTCTTCTGGCCTTGTTCGTTAGCGTACGGGACTGCTATTACAATATCGCCTAAATACTGTGGGTCTGGTGACGCAGGATACACATCTTGCAGAAAAAATTCATCTTCAAGGACGGCAAAAGATAAAACGTCTGTCGGCTCATCCTTATTTCGATACGCTTGGTTTAACAGCTGTATTTCAGCATCATCGGTAAACCGGAGGGTCAATTCTGCTTCTTCAGGTTTTGGCATTAAGATAAAGTCTCCCTCTCCCAGATGTTGCCACCAAAGACTGAACCATTCCTGCCATTGTTCCGCAGGAATAGGGATAGGCACTA
>CASBPW010000120.1 GCA_949127685.1 Candidatus Sivonenia alaskensis PMM_0068
ATGATTACATGATCAATGATGGCATCCGATAAAACCGAAGAGTTCTGGCAGCAGGTTCTAGTATGCGCCCTCGCCATCACCCGGCAGGTAGGACAGCAACTTTTGGCTGATTTTGGTAAGGTTCAAGCTTCCGAGAAGGCCGATGGCAGCCTTGTCACACAGGCTGACCAATGGGCAGACCGCTATGTCCGGGAGCAAATTAGCGCTGCTTTTCCTGACCACGGTTTATTGACCGAAGAAAGTGAAGAGGTTTTCCCTGACAAAGACTGGTGCTGGGTGGTTGACCCTTTGGACGGCACGACCAACTTTACCCGAGGAATTCCAATTTGGGGTATTTCCCTTGGTTTGCTCTATCAGGGCACCCCTGTCTTCGGATATGTCTATATGCCCCCCTTAGGTCAAGCTTTTCATGGCTTTTGGCAGGCCCCAGGAGACTGTCCCGATGGAGCCTTCCTCAATAATCAAACTATCCATGCCAGTCCCGATGAAATCACGGCCAATCACTTTTTTAGTTTTTGTGCCCGTAGTCTCCATGGGTGGCAACCTGATTTCCCCTGCAAAGCTCGGCTTTTGGGCAGTGCGGCCTATAACTTCCTGATGGTCGCCATGGGAGCTACGCTAGGCGGAGTAGAGGCCACCCCTAAGATTTGGGATATTGCTGGGGCATGGGTGATTGTCCAAGCCGCAGGAGCGATTTGGGTTCCCCTAGAATCTAAACCCCTGTTTCCTTTGGTGGCAGGCATAGACTACAGCCACAGGAACTACCCAACGCTGGTTGCTAGTCGGGTAGATCTAGTTCCGAAGTTTCGGCCATTCGTTCAGTCTTTAGACATCCCCTAATCAAACCAACCAATATCCTGGTCAGAAGTCGCTCTGGAGTTTGAGCCCTTGCTCTGATCAATGGCTTGCATTTCTTCGTTGGTGGGACTGTGAAAGACCCTGGCTTTAGGAAGGAGTGACTTTTTCACGGATTCACCCTCGGCTTTGGCCTGGGTAAGGGCTTGCATTTCTTCGTTGGTGGGACGATGGAAGATCCTGACAGTAGGAAGATCGGTCTTTTTCACGGATTCACGCTCTGCCTTGGCCTGGGTAAGGGCTTGCATCTCTTCGTTGGTGGGGCGATGGAAGACCTTGGGTAAAGTAGTTCTTTGCTGCCTCAGCGCTTCCAACTCTGCTTTGGCACTCTCCAGTTCTGCTTTGAGCTGGCTCGTCTGGTCTAGATAAGCCTGGAGCTGTTGGATGTGGGCTTTCTGATGTTCTACTTCTGACTGCAAATCAGCTACCTGCTGTTGGAGCAGAAGCTCTTTTTGTATCTGATTTTCTTGCGCCTGCTCTTCGGTCTGGGGCTGACCGATTTCGGTGGGAGAAGCTTGAAGCTGCTCTATCTGGGCTTTCTGACTATCGATTTCTGCTTGCAATTCGGTCACCTTTTTTTCTAGATCAGCTTTTGTTAGAGTTGTGCGTCTGGGGGTCGTGGGCGTGGCCATAGGTGATTTCTCCTCTGCTTCCATAGACGGTGGTGTAAGGTCTGGGTCATCGGGGATAGAAGGGCTGACTTCTGGAGATTTTTCAGCCTCTTGCCTGAGTAGGTCTGCTAAACGTTTTTTTGCCATTAGTTCCCCCAATCACGTTGTAATTCATCGGCTACCCGACGGTAATCTGCCTCAGCTTCTTGGGCATTTTTTCCTCGCCAGTTTGTAATCGATACGCCCTCCAGTGCTGCTCGTTCATGGGCTTTGTAAGCACGGACAAAAGCATTACAGGTTGGAATACCCACATCCATCAGGGTCCTTTGGGCTTCCAGGGCCTCTTTCAGGCTACGGGTATCCACTCGGGTCAGCAGTACGCGATGAGCAACCCCTATCGGTCTGACGGCCTCGCGGACTGTCTCAATCAGCACCGCTAGATCCATAGGGGCAGGTGGAGTAGGCAAAACTAAATAATCAGCAGAAGATACTATCGCAGCCAATGCTTCGGAACGCAAGGAGGGAGGGGTGTCCACCATCACTAGGTCATAGCCCTTTGTATTACGTAAATCAGTGAGGCGTTCTGGATCGGTTTCCCTGATCAGATCAAAACCGATGCCATTTTCGCTCCGCTCCGCCCACCAAGCGGCTGAGGCTTGAGGGTCTGCATCCACTAATAATACTTTTATCTTGTGTGCAAGAGTCGCAGCTAGGTTTACAGATGTCGTTGTTTTTCCAACCCCACCTTTGCCATTAACGATAGCTACTATTCTCGGCACTAAGAATCCCTTCAATAATTTATTCTAATACCCGTTTGACTATAACGCTTTATCTGAGACGATTGCCGGGATGTATTGATTATTAAACTGGATTTTCTGCCCCTGCTGATGCGATGGAAGGTCGGTAAAAGACTGCGGCCAGATCAAAAGGGAGGTTTTCATTGTGCCCCTAGCAAGAATGAACAAAAGTGTTCTCTAAGGTAACAAGCGAAACTAGTTATCCGAGAGGCAGCTATAGATAATGCATCTGAAAAGGATCCAGGAGGACCTCACGGCAAAGGGACTGGTTCCCATACAGACCTGGACAGATCCGAATGGTTGGTTTGGTCTTTTGCTCTGTCAAGTCAGCTAAGTTCTGCAACACCTCAAGTACAAACGTACGTCAAATCCTCATTACCAATTACGAATAATCGACAAATAGGCACTTAAACTTAAAAATAAAATCCTTCAAAGCCTTGCCAGCAGGGAATGTAAAGACAAAATAAAGACAAAAATCCTTCAAGTACAAGCGCACGTCAAACGCTCTTTATTAAGACCTCAAGCAGTCTTCAATCTTCCTTCAGAGAGGACACTGTTATTGCGAGCATACTAAATTCAGAGGCGAAAGATACTGAATCGCCACCACATCATGTCCACCAGGATCCGTCATGCTTATTCAAACTCAGCCAGCTCCCGATTTTACTTCTGGCATGTCCTTGTCACTTACTCCACAAACTTTCTTCGAAGCTTATTGCTGGGTAGTCTTTAGCCGTGCGATTGGGGAAAGCACCCTAGTCGAAGCTTGGCCAGACTTGGTTCAAGCTTATGGTGGTTTTGACCCACACACGGTTGACCAGAACACCGCGCCTCAAGCACAGGAATGGATACC
>CASBPW010000121.1 GCA_949127685.1 Candidatus Sivonenia alaskensis PMM_0068
CTTTCCCAGAGTTCGAGATCAAGTTCGAGAACGGGTGGCTCGACTGATTGAATCACTGGCATAATCAAAAAAAATTAGATTGACCGGCTTTCCTTTAATATTGGGGCAGTCATCCCTCCCTCAAGGCAGAACGTTGGCCGTCATGCAAGTGAGTGGCGGTTCTCAATCCTTTAATACCTTGAGGTATACAACATCACCAACCCTGGCAGCAACTCATGCTTGGCAAGTCATCCCAGGATAATTTACAGGTGGGAACCCGTTAAGACTGAGTTAGAACAGGTATAGGGAGAGATAAAAATAATGGCACAAACTATGAGTCCGTCGAGTCCATCAAAAACTATGTCGATCGGGGGAATTGTTGCCACGCTAGCGGCAGCAGCTTCTATTTGCCTGTTCTTCTGGAACTATCCGGTCTTCTTTCCTTTGCGGATTCTAGCGGTATTCCTGCATGAAGCATCTCATGCCTTGGCAGCCATTCTCACCGGAGGCACCCCGATAGCCCTTGCCGTCAACTTAGATGAGTCTGGCCATACCTTGAGTCAGGGTGGTTTCTTCCCATTTGTGGCAGCGGCAGGATATATCGGGACCGCAGTTATCGGAGCTATTTTAATAGCGCTTGGACGTAACCCTAGGTGGCAAGCAGCCTTTGTTACGGGACTGGGGATTTTGCTGCTCTATCTGGCCTTTACCGTTCTACGCCCTTGGCAGTGGGAATTTTGGGTGGGTTTAGTCTTTGCCGGAAGCTGGATTTGGTTGAATTTCGCCTATAGGCCAGCAGCACAATACTTCAATTTATTTATGGGCAGTTTTTTAAGTATCTATGCCCTCAGTGATTTTCGAGATTTTCAATACAACGTGGGAGCCACGGATGCAGGTATTTTGGCAAATAGTTGGGGATTACCATTTTTAGCTTGGCCGATTGCCTTAATCTGGATGGCCATTATCCTAGCTATCATGGCAGGAGCTCTGCGCTATTTGCTGAAAGAATAGACGAGCAAGTTGATGAGCAAGTAGAGGACTATGAGCACAGCAGGACTCCAAATCACCCAAATGAGCAGTGGTTACGGGAAAACCGATGTCCTGCACAATATCAATCTCACGGTGAATCCAGGCGAAATCGTTACGGTGATTGGGTCCAATGGAGCTGGAAAATCCACGACCCTGCGCACGATTTCTGGTTTGGTTCGCCCTACCCAGGGACAAACGACGTTCGAGGGAATTGACTTAGCCCGTATGGAACCGGACCGGATTGTCCGATCGGGTATTGTTCATGTCCCAGAAGGAAGACGAATTTTTTCTCGGCTAACGGTGCTAGAAAATCTGGAGATGGGGGCCTATATTCGCCGCGATCCCTATCAGAAAGATTTAGAGCAGGTCTATGAATTCTTTCCGATTTTGTCTAATCGCTTGACCCAAAAGGCAGGCACCCTATCTGGAGGCGAACAGCAGATGCTGGCCATCGGTCGCGCGCTATTAACCAAGCCGAAGCTGTTGCTTTTAGATGAACCAAGCTTGGGCTTGGCTCCTCTGGTTGTTCAAGATATTTTTCGGATCATCCGCAAAATTCATGAAGAAGGCATCATGATTCTTTTAGTAGAACAGAACGCCTTGCAAGCCCTTAAGTTAGCAAACCGTGCCTATGTGCTGGAAACGGGCCGGGTAGTCTTGGAAGGTCCAGCCGATGAACTTTTGGCATCTCCTCAAATCCAGAAAAGCTACCTTGGAGAATCGATTGGAAGAG
Organism: Candidatus Sivonenia alaskensis PMM_0068; assembly: GCA_949127685.1. GTDB lineage: Bacteria > Cyanobacteriota > Cyanobacteriia > Gloeobacterales > PMM-0068 > Sivonenia > Sivonenia alaskensis. Next base: position 1,742 of record CASBPW010000121.1, read on the forward strand.
CAGAAGAAGAGATAGCTTGAGCAGCTAGCTATCTCAACGTTGGATATTACGGGGGTCCAGCGCATCCCGTAGGCCATCACCCAGGAAGTTAAAGGCCAGACTAGTAATAATAATGAGCGATGCGGGAGCAACCACGAGCCAAGAATTGAAGAGAATTTTGGCGGTACTATTAGCGCCAACCAGCATATTTCCCCAGGAAGCATCTGGTTCTTGAATGCCTAAGCCAATCAAAGACAAAACGGACTCGGCGATGATGAAACTGGGAATAGCCAAGGTCGCAGAGATAATGATGAAGGTAGCCGTTTGAGGCAGGATATGCCGGAAGAGAATATGCATAGAAGAACCACCCATCGCCCGTGATGCTTCTACATACTCTTGCTCTTTTAAAGACAACACCTGGCCTCGAATAACCCGTGCCAAACCAGCCCAGGAAGTAAGCGAAATAATTACCGTGATCAAGGTAAACCGTTCGGCGCTGGTGAGTTGTGGGGGAAGGACTGCAGCCAGGGCGATGAATAAATAGAGGCTGGGCACCGACATCAGCACTTCTGTCAAGCGCATCATCAAATTGTCTACAATCCCACCAAAATATCCAGAAATCCCGCCTGCCAATAGACCCAAGGGAAATGAGATCGCAATCCCAATCAGCCCAATCGTGAGGCTAATTTTGCCGCCTGATAAGAGTCGGGAAAACTGGTCACGACCTTGCTCATCGGTGCCAAGCAGGAAAAAATAGCCTTGCTTTTCAGGATTTTCAGTAGTTTTTGTGCCAAAAAGGTGGAAATTACTGGAAATCAATCCCATAAAGCGATAGGGATAACCCTGGACAAAAAATTGAACTTCCGTCGGGTTAGCCCGGTCTTCCACATACTTTGGAATCCCCGTATTCAAGTCGGGCGGGCCTTTACGAGAAGGGTAGACTACCAACTTCCCATCGGTGATGTGCAAAGGCGTAGGTGGGAGGAGCGCTTGCCTGCGGTACTGTTCATCCGGGGCATAGGGGGACAAGAAATCGGCAAAAAATACAGCGAGGTAGAGGATAACAAGGACTACAAAGCCTACCTGCGCTAAGGGATTACGTCGTAGTTTGGCCCACCAATTCATGTCAGTCTATCCACTTATTACTCCTTACTTATCGACTAGCAC
>CASBPW010000122.1 GCA_949127685.1 Candidatus Sivonenia alaskensis PMM_0068
AATCCATACACATCAAGACTTGTGGCTTCTTATCCGTCAAATTATGGCCCTTCCACCGCGACAAATACCGTGAGACATCATCACTGAAATTTATGACAGATACCGTGAGACACCTAAAAATCGGCATACTACATCCCTCAAACTCCCTCCCTGTAACCTTTTACGCCTTATTTTCTGGCGACAAATATCGTGAGATCGACGACAGATACCGTGAGACGCGACATATGAATTGGGTTAGATATCATCTAAGTGTGGATATGGATATAGGTAAGAATATGGCTCCCCACTCTACTGGCATAGATGGTTTTTACTCTTCTCCCCGTTCATGGATATTGGAGCAGGGGGCACCTTTTGCGAATTCCAGAATTGGCGGTCATAATTTCCGGAATTCACATCTGTGAAACCTATGCTCAAACTTGACTCAGTGTGTATGGTGTGTAATAATTAACCCATGGATAGCCGGGACATCATTGCCCGATTACAACGCGGAGGTTGGCTTTTGGTCAATGTTCGCGGCTCTCATCACAACTATCGCCATCCTGCTCATCCCGGAAGGGTGACTGTGCCACATCCCAAAAAGGACCTGCCCATGGGCACTCTTCGCAGCATCTTTAAACAGGCTGGCTGGGACTGGCCGCCAGAGTGAGGTACAAAATATGTTTTATCCCGCTGCCCTTCATAAAGACCCCAATACCGCTTATGGTGTCACTATTCCAGATTTACCGGGATGTTTTTCCGCTGGAGATACCATCGAAGAGGCCATCGCCAACGCAACCGAGGCCATCGAGTGTCATATCGAAAGTCTCCTCATCGATGGTGATGAGATCCCAATGCCCGCAACGATCGAAAATCATCAGCAAGAGCTTGACTATGCTGGAGCTTTTTGGGCGCTCATCCCCGTAGACTTATCAAAGCTCTCTGGTTCAACCAAGCGGGTCAATATTTCTATGCCCGAACGTATTCTCGGGAAGATTGACGCTTTTGCAGAAAATAGGGGTGAAACCCGATCTGGACTCTTAGCGGCGGCGGCTCTGGAGTATATTCACGCTCATTCTCCTCAAGAAGTGGCCTAAGATATCACAGCGAGATGGACTTCCTCTCAGGCCCGAATGCTGTTAACTTAAGGCTGAAACTGTCGCCATCATTACTTCTCGGGTCATTCCTTCCTGGCAAGTATGTCTCTGGTGGTGTCGCGTACCGGGCGTTGTTCAATGGCGGGATGAATTAAATACCATCTGGATGAAATCCCTCCACTAGAGAGGCTTTCATGAAGGGGCAAAATTACATTCATCCCCAAATTTAGCAACGCCTGATTATTTATGCGGATTTGGCATAAGGTCGGTAATGGCGATCACAAATTGGAGGGTGTTTATGGCGAAGGTCGAGCGAGACGCAGAGCGTGAAGAGCGCATCAGCATGGAGATTGTGGTGGATGCCTATGGCACAGAAGAGCAGGCAATGGGCTGGTACTACTACTTGCAGGACACGATGAAATTTCCCTTCACAGCAGTCTGCATCAGTAAGCGACGCAGTTCTCCTTTGAAAGAAGGCAAAACGGTGGAAGTGGTAGGCGTAGCGCCGGAGGATGAGTGCGAACGGGAAATGTTTGTGGAGATTGCCTGGGATGGCGATACGCTGGCAGTACCGTTAATCCAGCTAGAGGCTCCAGAGGCAGATGCAGAGACGCAGCAGGCGATCGCAGACTGGCATTACTGGGTTAATCAGGGCTATGAATTTGGGTAAATCTTAAGACTGAATCGTTGAGGGGTAAGTGCGCTAAATGGATTATGCAAGATCATTCATTTGCTAATTTCAACACAGCAGCGCGGGTCGCCGAGGCTAGACGGAAATTCAGGGCATCCAGTTCGTCAAGCAGAGGAGCGATCGCATCCACGTATCCTGACTGCTTGCTTTTCAATAGTACTCCCAAGGTCCCCGTAATCGGGATGTTCAGTTGTTGGGCGTAGCCTCTTGCTAATGCGTCATCCAGAATCACCAGAGAATCAGGAATGGTCGTCGCCAGACTGAGGGCTTCGCGTTCTCCTGCACCTAGGTTTGGAAGGTCTGGAATCAGGATGGATGAGGGCACAGAGCACAGTGTAATCCAGGATAGGAAGGTCAGGTTGGGTAATAAGATGCCTTGAGCGCGACCCTGAGTCAGTTCATAAGCCACCGCTTGAGGCATTCTGACCTGTCCATATAGGGTTGGTAGAAGGTTGAGTTGATTGATTTGGTAGAGGTATTGGATCGGTGAGGTGTCGGTGATGACCTCAGGCATTGGCAAGATCCTCAGCTAGTTCAGCTTCGGTAAGGCGAAAGGTATCCACGCCGTAGTCAGCAAGTTTGCTTAGAAAAACGGTTCGGGGAATACCTGCCAGGTTTGCCGCAGCACCGGAGGATAATCGACCCAGTTCGTAAAGTTTAACGGCAACAACAAGCAGCATTTCCTGGCTCAGGTTTTCGGGGGTCGTTTGCAGCGCTTGAAGGGTTTCGTCAGGTATGTTAAGGGTGATGGTGTGCATGGCAGGGACTCATGAGAAATTGCCGTTTGCTAATTTCAGCATAACGTCTTCGAGCAGCAATTCTCATTATGAGAAGAGTTCTCATGCAGGGATCCTGTTTTGAGCAATTCAACTGGCTGGAACCCTCATTCCATCGTTCAGCGATTCAGTCATAAAACTCTCTGCCAGCTATGATTTGAGTACAAATGTTTCATAATGAGAATTGCTCGCACCGTGATGAGCTATTCGGCTGAAGCCGTGGATATTCCATTCCATCGGCTTAATGTACATTTTTTTTCGTTTCGTAAGGCGACCCCTAATCCACTTCAATACAATTGATATTACTTGCCTCAATAAATTTCTGAGTTGTCATGACACAAATCTGGCATAGCCTTTGGAACCGTTTTTCCCATGCCCTTGTACGCCCTAAGCGCCTTGCCATTTTTGAAGCCTGTCTGATCGGTCTGGTGTCAGGATTGGCTGCTCTCTTACTCGGAGAAGGAATTGGGTGGCTGGGTGGCTGGCGACGCACCATAGCTCACTGGTTTCCCGTTTATCTGGCACTACCTGCGATCGGTCTGCTAGGGGGTTTTTTGACAGGATGGTTGCTGGATCGCTTTGCCCCAGAGGCCACTGGGAGCGGCATGTCTGAAGTCAAAGCCGTTCTGGCAAAAGTTCCTATGCCTCTCAACTTACGGATTGCCCTCGTGAAGTTAATCGGTGCAACGCTGGTTCTCGCATCGGGCATGCCCTTGGGAAAAGAAGGACCAACAGTGCAAATTGGAGCTTCTCTGGCCAATCAACTCAGTCGCTGGTTTCCCACTTCTCCTGAACATCGCCGTCAGTTAATTGCAGCAGGAGCCGGAGCCGGGCTGGCAGCGGCCTTTAATGCTCCCATTGCGGGAGTAATGTTCGTGATTGAAGAATTGCTCCAAGATGTCTCAGGCATTACCTTGGGAACGGCGATTCTGGCATCCTTTATCGCGTCCATTGTTGCTCGTATCTACGGCTCTCACAGCCTGAACTTGGATTTGCAGCTAATAGCGGGGAATACCAGTTTTTCAGCCCAGGAAATTCCCTTTTACTTACTACTGGGAATTTTGGCAGGGCTGTTAGGGGCTTTGTTTAACCGGGGCATTTTGGGCAGCCTATCTTTCTACCGCCGCTTTCTCAACGTCAGTTTGCCTTGGCGCATTGGGTTTGCCGGATTGATCACAGGAATTGCGCTTTCTTTCCTGCCTATAGCATTGCGAGATCATGCTGAACTGCAGCAACTCTTGCTAACGGGACAAATTAATTGGCAACTGGTTGCATCCATGTTTTGCTTTCAATTTCTGCTGATCCTGATTACCTATGGCTCTGGCGCGCCCGGCGGGTTATTAGTTCCCAGCATGACGTTGGGTGCAGCCTTGGGCTATCTAGTTGGCACCTGGGAATATCATTGGCTGGGACTGAGTGCGGCAGAGACCTATGCCCGTGTTGGGATGGGAGCCTTTTTTTGTGGTGTTGCCCGTGTACCCATTACCGGGATCGTTATCGTATTTGAGATGACCACTGACTTCAATCTAGTCTTGCCGCTGATGATTGTTTCGGTAACTGCCTACATGGTGGGAGAGTTGGTCGAAGCGGGTTCCCTCTACGATCACTTGCTGGAATTCAAAGGTATTCACCTGACTAAAGACCAAGCACCCCAGGCCCCTTGGGCTGAGTTGACGGCGGCTGACGTGATGCAGCGTCGAGTGGAAACCCTCTCCAGCCAATCAAGCCTGGAAGAAGCCTTACAGGCATTTTCTCGGTCATCGCACCGCGGCTTTCCGGTGCTGGAGAAAGGTAAATTGGTCGGTATCTTGACCCAGAAAGATATTGCCAGTAGTAATGCTCAGCTGAGTCTAACGGGCTCTTACACAGTGGCAGACGTCATGACTCCAGAACCTGTCACCACCAGCCCAGATGATACCCTTGCCCATGTTTTGCATCTGCTGAACTACTACAACTTAAGCAGTCTACCCGTCATTGAAGGACGCCGTTTGGTAGGCATTATCACGCGCAGCGATATCATTCGAGTAGAGGCAGCCCATTTAAATGGTGAAGAAAATCTGACTGGCCCTCAAGCTGCCCTATCTCATGTGATCTATCAGACACGTTCACCGGAAACGGGGCAGGGACGTATCCTAGTGCCCTTGAGTAATCCCAAAACTGCCAATGTTTTACTGGAGATGGCCGTAGCTATTGCCCGTGATCGCCAGTATGAAATCGAATGCCTACATGTGATTGTGGTGCCTCACCATCAGTCTCCAACAGAGGCAACGGTCAGTACTGTCACTGGTCAATGGTTATTGCAGTCAGCCATGGAATTAGCTCAGGTATGGCATATTCCCATCCACACCCAGATTCGAGTTGCTCATGACCTATCCAGTGCGATTCTGCAATCTATTAAAGAGCGCCACGTTGATCTGGTGCTGATGGGCTGGAAAGGCAATACAACTTCGCCCGAACGGATCTTTAGCCGAGCCGTCGATACCATCATCCGGCAGGCACCATGCAGTGTAGTCCTGGTTAAACTCAGTGGTCAGTCCCATTTCGACCGCTGGTTGGTACCCATCGCGGGGGGGCCAAATGCTCAGGAAGCGATCCAACTTTTACCCACGCTAGCAACCTTGAGCAAAACTCCAGAAATTAAACTATGCCAGGTATTTGCGCCAGATAAAACCAAACCGGATACTACCACCTTGGAAAAAGCCACATATTTTCTCAAACAGCATTTTAATGGTGCTGTGACAACGGCCTTAATTCGATCTAGCTCTATCTCTGATGCTGTCTTGGAGTGTGCCAAAAAGAATCATAGCGAAGTAATTATTTTAGGGGCTAGCCGTGAAGGGATGTTGCAACAGGTTCTGCACGGTAATATTCCAGCAGCTATTTCCCAAAGTAACGATCAGACAGTGATTCTAGTGCGGGGAAATGTATGACCGACAACAAAACTTGTATTGAGGTATACACTATTCACAGCTAAAAAATTGGCTTTTATTTTTCTTTTCCCAGAGGTAATAAAGAGGATTATATTGCCAGCAATTAGGGATTGCTATTGAGGCCTTCGCTTTGTCTCCTCACCTCTTCCACCCGACTGACGTCGAATATGAGGGTAAAAGGCTCTCCCATTTCCCGGTTGACAAAATCTTCCAAAAGGCCGACCTGTCTAGGCGTAATTGG
>CASBPW010000123.1 GCA_949127685.1 Candidatus Sivonenia alaskensis PMM_0068
CCAATGCAGGTGAGGGCAGCGCGCGCAATCGCGGTATTTCAGAGGCGCGTGGTAAGGTGGTCGCTTTTCTCGATGCTGACGATTTGTGGGAATCAACTAAGTTAGAGAAGCAAGTAAAGTGTTTGGATACCCGTGCAGAAATAGGTTTAGTCCACACCTGGATGCTTTTGGTCGATGAACACGGTAATTCCACAGGTAGGGTATTAACCTCTGATGCAGAAGGAGATGCTTGGGAACAAGTCATTGAAAAAAATTTGATTGCTTGTCCTTCAGTGATTGTTCGTCGATGTTGTTTTGAAGCGGTTGGTGTATTTGATGAGAGATGTAAAGCTGTTGAAGACTGGGATATGTGGATTCGTATCGCTGTTCAATACCCCTTCGCTGTGATCAAAGAACCACTATCTTATTATAGGCAACTTTCTACTAGCATGTCTAAAAACTGTCAAGTCATGGAACAGGCTTTTCATTTAGTGATTGAAAAAGCATTCACATCAACTCCCCCTGAGCTATCCTATTTGAAGAAACGAAGCTATGGACATGCTAATCTTTGTTTGTCTTGGAAGGCATTGCAAAGGACAACTAAAGATTTAAAGCTAGCTGTTCATTATTGTAATCAGGCTCTCTTGAATTATCCTCAGTTGCGCTACTCCCAAGAATATATCCGCTTAAGTTTAGCAATATTGATAATGCGGTGGTTTGGAGCTGATATCTACGGTAAGATTTTGCGATTAGCCTATTCTGTGCGCCGAGGTATTCCTCTCAAGGTAAGATGACACTTGAAATTTAGTTTTGTACGGGGGCCCTTGATTATTAATTTGTAATTGGGGGTGCTAAAGATCTCCTTGGTTTTCCCCCGCCACCAATACTATTGGGTTTATTGTTGTTAACAACATGAAGTGTTTGAAATAGCTTCATCATATCGTCATAAAAGGGCCCAGAGGTCTGTTCGAAATTATAGCCATACGCAGTTTTGAACTCCTCAAGAACGCCATTCTCTACCGCGAGATAATGGGCGTCCCACCCGGCATCATCCACAATGTAAGCCCCATAGTCTTGTAGGGCCCGGAACAATTTTTTGCCTGCAGGAGTTTTCAAATTAAGACTTTTCAAAGTCTTTTGCGGGGGTATAGCTAGCAGTGAGCCAGGCATCAGATCAGGATTCGTTCCCCCATATTTTGGGCTGTCGTCTTTACGACTCGCTGGCCAACGAAACCCAGGATTTGGATAGTACCACTTCTTCCCCCATAGCAAGACTTTGATCGTATGACGAATGGGAGTATTCCCGATTAATTCTCCTAAGCGGACGCTTCCTCCTAGGGTGGAGAGCCCAGAACCAAAATGGGAACCCCCGATGCCGGGTCCACTAATATTCAAATCTTCAGAGTAGTGATAACCGTAGAGGGGACCTCCGGAAACGCAGCGGGCTAAAGGTTCAAGTTGCACTAAAGTCTGACCATCAGGCATTAAAAAGGCAGCGGCGTTATTCGGGGTTGAGTAGGGAACAGCAGTAGCATCTTTAACGATGAGGGCATCAGGAACAGGGATGTCAGGAGCATAGGATGGGGTATTACCAGCACAACGTTTGGTCCAAGCCCCTGGGGCATAGACTTTTCGTAGGGGATCCGAGTCCTGTGTCCTATACAAATATTCCTGGTCTGCCAACCAATGTTGCGCTTTCTGAATATTGGCGGGTACATACTGAGCACCGGCTCCTATAGGCCTATTCCAGATTGAGTCCTGAGCGAAAGGCCATAACCATTTGTCTCTAGTGGCAGGAAATATTTCCCCCGCCCAAGCCACTCCAGGACTCATAGGAAGAGAGCTATTAGAAAATGCTTGGATGGCTAAAAAATTTGTGATTATAAGCCCACATAAAAATATCTTAGGCATTTTCATCCCCTTCTATAACACTCCACTCTCAGCTTAGTAGATCTGCTCCTAGAGAAAAGAGTTCCCAAATCCTTACGGCTATTTGATAGAGTGCACAATTCTAAATATTAGCTTCTATGAAGATAGTTTCTCTATCCGCTATGGCTAGTCAGAACCTTGTGCCTAGACTGTTTAATAAGTCTGAATTATCCTGATTATGTGCGTAACTGTTTCTGCATCTTCCGTCATGCCATGCTCCATGAACAAATCTCTGGCTTGCTTAAGATAAACCAAACTCTGTTTTTGTTTGCCTTGAGCAAAAAGGTTAAGCCCTAAATTTGCATACGCTGGAGCAAACTTGGGCTCAAGGACAATAGCCTTTTTGTAGGCAGCATTAGAGGTTTCAAATTCTCTTAGATTACCCAACGCAGTCCCCAAATTAAAGTAGGCTAAGGCATACTTAGGATTGAGGCGAATTGCTTCACGATATTCTGCACTGGCTCCTTGTAAGTCTCCCGCCCGACTAAGTACGTTGCCTAGATTGTTATGAAAGACTGGATTTTGGGGACTGAGACGCACTGCTTCTCTGTATTCACGAATAGACTCTTGGAATCTATTTTGGTCAGCTAAAACAATGCCTAAGTTACTATGTAATGCTGCATTTTTAGGTTCTAAATCTATCGCTTTTTGCAGGGCTAATTCTGCTCCTCTACTATCGCCCTGTTGGTAAAGCCTAAACCCTTCTCTGAGATAGGAATCAACAGTTTGGACCTCTGGAATATTTTCCTGAACCTTCGGTGAATCTGCGGTTGCAGCTATAGCAAAAGACGGTATAAAACCTGTTAGGAGGCTTGTTATAAATAAGGTAGAAAAAATAACAATAGAAAGAGGAAGACGCTTAAGCATTCTTGAATCCTGAATGCATCCCTATACCTACATTCTAGAACATGGATATACAGGCAACTCATGGGTGGTGACTTAAATATTACGAACTGTGTTGATTACTTCGCTGGCCATAACTTATAGAAACACCAGATATTGTGTTTTGTTTGTTCTGATCGCCTATTCCCTGTGCTGATATGTCACAACACTATATAAAATAGAGAAGATCGTTACAGAAGTTAAAGATCATGCGTGTAGCCATTGCCGGAGGAGGACTAGCAGGACTCTCCACCGCCAAATACCTTGTCGACCAAGGGTTTCAGCCACTTGTACTGGAGCGTCGGGATGTCTTGGGCGGTAAAGTTGCTGCCTGGCAAGACGAGGATGGAGATTGGTACGAGACGGGACTCCATGCCTTTTTCAAGGCCTATGCCAATATGTTGCAATTATTCAGGGAGCTCGGTATCGAAGACCGTCTGCAGTGGAAAGACCATGCCCTTATTTTTGCGATGCCCAATGCTCCTGGAACGTTCTCTCGCTATGATTTTCCAAAAATTCTCCCAGGTCCGCTCGACGGGATCGTCGCTATCTTAGGCAACAACGAAATGCTGACTTGGGAGGAGAAGATCAAGTTTGGCCTTGGTCTGATTCCGGCCATTATTAAAGGCCAGGAGTATGTCGAAGCAATGGACCAGTATTCTTGGACCGAATGGCTACGCAAACAGGGCATTCCAGAACGGGTGAACCAAGAAGTATTCATTGCCATGTCTAAGGCTCTGAATTTTATAGATCCCGATGAAATTTCGGCAACGGTCGTGCTGACCGCTTTAAATCGTTTCTTGCGAGAGCAGAAAAGCTCAAAGATTGCGCTCCTGGATGGAGCTCCGCCCGAAAGACTTTTAGAGCCGATGATAGACTACATCGAGAAGCGTGGGGGTGAAATTCGCACCCAGAAAAATGTAGAAGAAATTTTGCTGAATGAAAAAGGCCAGGTGAGAGGCTTGCGCATGAGTAGCGGGGAAGTAATCACCAGTGACCTTTACGTCAGTGCGATGCCCGTGGACCCCTTGAAGTTACTGGTCCCTGAGCCTTGGCGGGAGATGACCTACTTCCAAAATCTCCAACATTTTGAAGGAGTTCCTGTCATTAATATTCATCTCTGGTTTGACCAGAAGTTTAACACCGTAGACCATTTACTGTTTAGTCGTTCAGACCTGTTGAGCGTCTATGCGGATATGTCTGTGGCCTGCAAGGGCTATGAAGACCCGAATAAATCGATGTTGGAATTGGTCTTTGCTCCTGCCAAAGATTGGATTTCTCGTCCCGATGAAGAAATCATTGCTGCTACGCTCAAGGAATTGGAGATCCTCTTCCCTGACCAACTTCCGCATAAGGCCAAATTGCTCAAATACCATGTGGTAAAGACTCCCCGCTCGGTCTATAAGTCCGTGCCAGGGCTGGAAAAATACAAGCCCAGCCAAAAGTCTCCCATCCCCAATTTCTTCCTGGCGGGAGATTTTACAAAGCAACCCTATCTTGCCAGTATGGAAGGGGCCGTATTGAGCGGTAAACTGTGTGCCATGGAAATCAGCCGTGCTTTTACAGCCAAGACCCCAGTTGCCCATGCCTGACCTGCAGAGGGCCTATGACGCCTGCCGTAGCATTACGGCGGAGTATGCCAAGACCTTTTACCTAGGGTCGATGCTTTTGCCCATGGCAAAACGAAAGGCAATCTGGGCTATCTATGCTTGGTGTCGTAATACCGATGAACTGGTAGATGGTACCGGGATGGGGACAGTCACGGTCGCGGATCTTGAGTGCTGGGAAGCCCGGACGCTGCGAACGCTCCAAGGTAATCCCCCAGAAGATAGTCTGGAAGACTTGGCCCTAGCCGACGCAGCTCAACAGTTCCCGCTCACCGCAGAGCCCTTTGTGGATCTGATCGCTGGCATGCGGATGGACCTGACGCAGAATCGCTACTCCACGTTTGCTGAATTAGAAACCTATTGCTACCGGGTGGCGGGTACGGTGGGATTGATGAGTGCCCAGATCATGGGCTATGTGACAGGGAAGGATGGGACGGAGGAAGCGATTGCTTTAGGGGTTGCCCTGCAATTGACCAATATTCTCAGAGACGTTGGAGAAGATTACCGTCGGGGACGGATCTACCTACCGCTAGAAGACCTCCGAAAATTCAGCTACAGCGAAGAAGACCTAGGCAAATACATCAACGACCAGCGCTGGAAGGCGCTCATGGAATTTGAAATACAACGGGCTTATAGCTACTACGAAAAAGCAGAGGGAGGAATCATTACCCTCCAGCGAGATTCAAGATTTCCTGTCTGGGCTTCCTTGATTCACTACCGCAAGATTCTCAAAAAAATCCAGGATAACCGCTACCAAAACTTTGTCCAGCGCGCCTACGTCAGTAAGACCGAGAAGTTTATCTCCTTGCCTGCGGCTTGGCTGAAAGCTCAATAGAGAAGCTGGGCAAGGCAGTAACGTTGCTTGGCTAGATATGCTACAACGATAAATCTTTATACACTACCCCTCAAACAATTTGCTACATTGATGCTACGCCTACAGTCTCTGTGGGCGGTTTTTGAATTTGTAAACATGGGAATTTTGTACAACCCAAACAGTAATCCCTGTCCTTTCGTTCGGAGCACATAGTCTATTGGTTAGTCGGTTTAAAAGAGCAGATCGGCCCCGTCAGGATGTCCCTGACATTAATGAGCGGCTTACCCGGTTCCCCACGGTTCGTTTGATAAATAGTGATGGCAGTAATCTGGGGGTCATGGATTCTCGGGATGCGCTTCAGGTAGCTCGTGAACAAGAGTTAGATATGGTGTTGGTCAGTCCCGATGCCAATCCCCCGGTTTGTCGGGTCCAGGATTATGGCAAGTTCAAGTACGAAAAAGAGAAACGTGCTCGAGAAGCCAAAAAGAATCAAATGCAGGTGGAGGTGAAGGAACTTAAGTTTTCCTATCAGATCGCCGACCACGATTATCAAGTCCGTTTGCGGGCTGCCCGTACGTTTTTGGCCAAAGGCGACCGAGTGAAGTGTACGCTTCGCTTCAAAGGTCGGGAAGCGCAACATGCAGCTATTGCCGAGCAACTGCTAACCCGTTTTGCTAAAGATTTAGAAGAGCTTGGTCAAGTCACCCAAAGACCGATGCAAGAGGGCCGTTTGATGATTCAGATCATCTCTCCCCTCGGCAAAAAGTCCTAGAGATGCGGTATATCGCAGGGTTTCTCGGCACGTGTACATGAGCTACGCTTAGCGCCTGCCGGACACGACTACGCTCAACCCGCACATCGTGAGGGCTATAGAGTCTCAGGGTCCAGTATGTCCTGAGATTCGGTAGTCTCAGATTCTAAGGCTTCTCCTATAACAAAAACGCTCCCTTTGGTCCCGTCGACTCTAACTCTTTGGCCATTTTGAAATTTCTTGGTCGCCCCAGGAATATTCATCACAGCCGGCAACCCATATTCTCGGGCCACGATGGCCCCATGGGAAAGTTGCCCCCCCACCTCTGAAATCAGGGCACCAGCCTGTACCAAGAGAGGAGCCCACCCGGCGTCGGTGTAGGGGACGACCAAGATGGTTTCTCGATTGATGGTGTATGCCCCATAGAGACTCGTCACGATTTGGACCGTCCCTTCTTTGATGCCCGGACTGCCGGGAATCCCTTGGAGCTGCGTCGTTCCATCCGTCTGTTCTGCCTTTAGGGTCTCTGGTTCTACTGCTTCAGGGAGTACGTTGCCATAGACCAAATTTGGGATCTGGGCTTGACAGTCGTGGTCGTACTGTTGGCGCCGGAGGGTAATGATCGGTTTAGGGTCAAAATGGTCAGGCTCTTGGGCTAGTTGACGAATTTCCGAAACTTCTAGAAAGAAAATATCACCTGATGCTGCGAGTAATCCTTGCTCTACCCAGCGTTCTTCCAGGTGCACCAAAATCCAACGCAGGTGGGCGAGCAAGCGTGCATAAACTTCGGCAATAGCCCCTTTTAAAGTTGCCCTGGGAGCAACTTGAGCCAAACGCCATTGCTCTAACTTCGTTTTCGGCTGTTCCTCTGGAACGGTTGAGTCCTGCAGCGTAGTCAGGGATAATTCCTCAACGGGCTCCACGGGTTTATTCACCACGAGCGTCACGAAGAGGTCATACATGGTTTGAGGCTTCTCTTTCCAAGTGGGAACTGCTATGTCCGTCCCTACTTCACTGAGATAGCCATATTGCTGAAGCCAGACTTTCAATTCCTGGAGGATGGCCTTCCCCTCTGGAGTCTCTTCGAGCATCGATAGTACGGAATTTTGTTGGAGTCCAGACGCTAGAAGCATACGGGCACGTTTTGCTAGGTCAGTGAGCGCTTTTATGGAAGCGACTTCTGGCAATGTAGTGCTGGCACTGCGGAGCCAAGGATCGGGTATTGCAAATAGCTTATTCCGCAGGGCAAAGCCCAGAGGGCCAAGGATGTTGTATAACGTCGCTCTCGTCAAGACAACCTGGATTTCTAGAATTTGCTGCCAGATCTCTTGGGGGTCCATCCACTCATAGCGGAGTTTTTCCAATTTGCGGACCAGGGGGATGAACTGTTGTCTTTGATCTCGCTTAAATTGCTGCACGAGCTTCCGTTCTTTCTGAATGAGCTGCCATAGACCTGGGATGTTCTGGACCGTGGCTTTTAAGGGGGGACGGGTAAATTTTTCTCCGCGCACCAGAAAAGCTAATCCCTGTTCTGGTAGACCCATCCGCCGGAAGATGTCTCCGAGCAAGGTGGCATTAAAGTAGGCATGGCTGCGGTGCAGGGTTGCCGTTTGCTCAAAATCTAGTCCCTGTGCTCTTTCTTGGAGCACTAGCGTGAACAATTCTCCCCACACGCCACAGGTCAGGGGACGATTGATCGACCAAGTCAGCGGGCGGACGGCTCCAGGAATTACCTCGCTGGCAATCTTGCGGGTCCAGACTGGAACTAAGTTGGTAACCGGACGCGCTTGCAGGATCCAAACTTTAGCTCCGTCCCAGGCCCACTCGATATCTTGGGGCAAACCATCAAAAAAATTCTCAATGCGTTGGCCATAGTCTATGAGCTGCTTCACAGCCTGCTTGGGCAAAAATGTTTTATCTTTAGGCAACTCTGGCTGTTGATGGGCAATCCGTAAGCGTTGGGGGGTCTCTTTTCCGGATACGACGCCCCCTGTTCCGGGGCTACCTTCCAGGATGTAAAAGGGTTTTCCCTCGATCGGGTCTCGGGTGAAAAGAACGCCACTCCATTGGGCTCTTACCATCTTTTGGATCAGGACGGCTCCCTTTTCTGCCTTTTCTCCCTTGTCTTGCACATAGGAGGCCTGAACCTGCTGAATGGCTTCCTCAAACTCTTTACGGGATGACACGTTCAGGATGGTCCGGTATTTTCCGGCGGCGGACTGATGCTCATCATCTTCTCCCAGGGCCGACGAACGAACGGCATAAGCGGTTTTGAAGACAAAGGGAATCTGGATCGGATGAGACCAGTCTATAGGAATCACCCAGCCCGGAGGCACCGGGAATCCGGCTTTCAGTAATTGGCCTAGCCGATACGCTTTAAACCCAACTTGTTCGGGAGAAAAACTTTGTTGTAGTGAAGGGAGTTTCATAATGACTTGGGACGATTGTCAGAAGTTTTGCCCTGTAAAAAGCTGTGCATCGTTTTTGAACCTCGGTTCCCTCCTTGCTCTAGGTCCAGGTCATCTGCCATGTTGCGGTCCATCCACCCTAACAATAGGGATAAAACAATGGCTAAAACGACTTCCGAAAGGTTGCGTTCTATGACGTAAATCCAAAAGGGCAGAGATACGTAAATATACAGACGAGCCCAGCGACGGTTACGGGTCAAAAGGAATAATATTCCCCCAGAGGTCAAAGCCCCAAAAACGGTCAAAGGACTGTAGATTAACCCTCCCCAAAAAGTATTGGTAACGCCACCACCACCGCCCAGATTGCGTCCAAATACTAACGCCACCAGGCATGCTGATTCCCAAACTCCTTGTCCTGTGAGGATATGGGCCACCAGGACCACCCCCACGGAGCGAGCAATTTCCAAAATAACCGTCAAAATACCTGCAGTCACTCCCCCGTGATGGAATGCGGCAGAAACCCCAATGTTCCCCGTTCCTAGCGTCTTGAGGTCTTGACCGGTTAGGAGTTGCACGATCCACTGTGCGCAGGGGAGGTACCCAATCAAGATACTGAGCCCAGCCCAAAACCAAATCGCCACCGCATTTCCAGCTAATCTGCGTCCACCATAACAAACCTCATCGATCGAGGCTTCATCCTAAGGCTCAGCAGTTACGCATTTTCACGTAAGTAAATTTAGGCCCTTGTCTTTCTAGGAGGCTCTTGCCTATATAGAGTGAGTCTTTGGGTTTTAGAAGGCTTGTTTAATCTAAAAAAATCTAAATTAGGTATTTCCCCTGAGTAATAGGGGGTCCTCTTTTGGTCACTCTAAGTTCAGTAGGAACACGCAGCTTGACTTCAGGAGCATTTCTGTGAATAGCACATCCCAAATGATGCAAACCAAACTATTTGAAACTCCCCTAGGAATGGTTTCTTATACATATCAGGGTGTGAAGTCTCGATTCCAGACGGAATATTATTCCTGGCATGTGGTTCTGAAGACACTCGAAGGACAGATTCTGCGTACGAACCAAGCATTTTTTCTGACGTTAGGTGATGAGCCTGAGATAGAGGATGCTTTGCTTATAGCTGAAGCGCTTGTGATTCAAGACAGCGCCGATCTAAAGGCGATAGCTCGTTAATTTTCAACAGGACGAGTCACTTCTTCATCTTCTGGAAATGGTGCGTGATCCTGTGGAACAGCTTGATTTCAGCCTATCTATCACTGATGTAACGGTTATTCTGGTGTGGCTAATATTGTTTCCGATGCGCAACATTCTGAGCCATTTTCTTGACACTCTTAAGACATTCCGAATAATGATTCGTTTCCATCATCTATTCACTATGCTGTGAATATAATCCACCTTTTGGGACAGTCCCTATGGATGACCAAAGTCAGAAAAAATTTGAGAGTATAGAGCAGGCTCTAGAAGAGCTGAAGAAAGCTATGGCCGTGCTTCCTGCGCGGGTTTCTGAGTCGCTCAATCAGCAAGATTTATGTCCTCAACCTCAAGCAGGCAATCATACTACTGCTTACCGTCAACCTGAAAAGGACGTTCTTGGTGAAGAAGAAGAAATCACTTCTAAGTCCTCTACCAACGGCAAGTTGATCACTCCAGAAATCCAAGTCCAACGTCTTACAGCTCAGCTAACGGCTGCCTATAACCGGATCGCGGCCCTGGAAGAACAGCTGCTTTCCCGCCGGATCTCACACAGATCCAGTCAGTAGAACCTTCGCTATGACGTAAAGCTCCATAATAAAGGCTGGTACCGAGGAACCGTTGTGAACCAGCCTGCATCTCCCTATAAGTCTTTCAGTCTGCCTGGGGCGAAACCCCAGTACAACCCAGATAAACCAGGTCTTGTTGAACATATCAGCCTCAATCTCGATCTGGACCTTGAAGCTGAGTCTCTAGGGGGCCAGTGCAGGGTCCGACTGGTCACCTTAGAGGAAGGGGTGCGGTCTTTGACCTTGGATGCAGTCCATATGACTATCGGACGCGTTTACTTGGGAGCATCGCAAGAACTGACCTTTAGCCATGATGGGCAGAGGGTCTACCTGACCCTTCCTGAAGGGATGGCAAGAGGTACTGCCCTCGAGATCACCCTGGAATACTTGGTGGAAAAACCACAGCGCGGCATTTATTTCATCAAACCCAATGACCACTATCCGAATAAGCCTGTCCAAGTCTGGACGCAGGGAGAAGATGAAGATTCACGCTTCTGGTTTCCCTGTTTTGACTATCCTGGTCAGCTAGCCACCTCAGAGATCACCGTCACGGTGCCCAAGCCTTATCAAGCGATCTCTAATGGTGTGCTGGCCAAGGTGACCGAGACAAAAAAGACCAAGACCTATCACTGGAAACAAGAACAGGTCCATCCCACCTACTTGATGACGTTGGTGGTGGGTATGTTTGCCGAGGTTCAAGACGAGTGGGATGGAATTGAAGTGTCCTACTATGTCACACCTGGTCGGGAGGAAGAAGCGCGAAGAACGATGGGCAAAACTCCCCGGATGATTCAGTTGTTCTCTGAAAAATTTGGGGTGCGTTATCCTTTTCCCCGCTATGCCCAGGTCTGTGTCGATGATTTCATTTTTGGTGGTATGGAAAACACTTCTTGTACCGTACTGACTGACCGCTGTCTCTTGGATGAGCAAGCTGCAAAAGAATACTGCTGGAGTGAAGATCTGGTCGCCCACGAACTGGTCCATCAATGGTTTGGAGACCTGGTCGTCATCAAGCACTGGAGCCATGCCTGGATTAAGGAAGGAGCCGCGAGCTATTTTGAAGCCCTCTGGCGAGAGTATGAGTACGGACAGGAGGACGCAGATTATTTTCGTTATTTAGATACCCATTCCTACTTTGATGAGGATAGTCAACGCTACCGCCGACCGATTGTCACGAATGTCTACAAAGAAGCGATAGAACTCTACGACCGCCACCTCTATCAAAAGGGGGCGACGGTCTACCATATGCTCCGCCATTACTTGGGAGAAACGGGGTTTTTCCGATTCATCCAAACCTTCCTGGAAGATAATCGCCACTGCACCGTGGAAACCGTAGACCTGCTCCGGGCTATTGAGAAAGCGACTGGGCGTAATCTGCTGCCGTTGTTTGAGCAGTATGTTTTTAAAGGAGGCCATCCTGAGTTCAAAGTCTCCTACAGTTGGGATCAAGAGGGTAGTTATGCCAAAGTGACGGTTCAGCAAAAGCAGACGGTCAACGAAATGACCGTACTGTTTGACCTCAATATTCCGGTGTCCTTCAGTTTTCAAGATGGAACCGACAGGGTTTTCCCTCTCCATATCCACCAGACAGAGCAGACTTTTTGTTTTCCTCTAGAAACGAAGCCTCTCTTCTTTTCCTTCGACCCCCGCAACCATATCCTCAAAACCGTAGAGTTGGAGGTTTCCGTAGAAGACCTGAAAGCCCAACTTCAAAACGACCGAGATGTCCTGGGCCGCATTTTTGCTGCCCAAGCTTTGGCTAAAAAGTCTAATCCTTCCGTGGTGAAGGCTTTAGAATCTGTTCTGTTGGATGAAACGGTTTTCTGGGGTGTGCGCGCTGAAGTAGCGAGTGCCCTTTCTGAGGCCAAGCGAGACTATGCCTGTGATGCTCTCCGGCAAGCGCTGCCCCAGGTGCAGGAGGGCCGGGTCTGCAAAGCTATCCTTACGGCCTTAGCCACAGACCGGACCGAAAAAACGTTCAACGCCGTGGAGCTGTTCACAAAAGGGATCCCTAGTTATTTTGTGCGCGCGGCGGCGGCCAGAACGATCGGCAAAACGAAGCATGAAGAGGCTTACAAAGTCCTCAAAAAAGTACTGGAGAAGCAGGATTCCTGGAATGAAATGGTTCGTGCGGCAG
>CASBPW010000124.1 GCA_949127685.1 Candidatus Sivonenia alaskensis PMM_0068
AATCAGACATGACTGACTTTAAATCTATTAACAGAGAGCTTACTCCCTTAAGTTCACGATGCTCCTAAGTTTCTCTTCGCTTATATTGATTCACCATCTCCAAACGGGATAGAGCACTGGTCGCACCCCAGCAATTTCCAGAATGGGTAGGAGTCCAGAGTAGAATTCTTCTCATATTTTCTTATCTAGTCATGACCTCCTTTCTTACCTTGGCCCGCTGGATGGCGGGAGATTTTAGTAATCGCGAGCAGGCGTTTCGAGACCCTGCCTTTTTTTCTCAAATCCGAGTGTGCTATCGTCCTCTGCCCTATGAACTGTTGCAGGGCATTGGGTTTTACTTAGAGCAGGCCTATGACGTTTTTCTGGATAGCCCCTATCGAGCACGGGTGCTCCACTTAGTTCCTCAAGGGGATGCTATCTGCATCAAAAACTACACGATCAAGGACGGTGAGCGTTTTTGGGGGGCCGCCCGTCAGCCAGAGCGGCTGAAAGAGATAGCCTTTCAAGACTTAGAGAGGCTTGAGGGATGCAGCTATATCATTCGACCGGATGGTGATACAGCCTTTAAGGGAACGGTAGAGCCAGGGAAAGCCTGTAAAATTTTCCGCAATGGGCAAGAGACCTATCTGGGTAGTGAAATAGAAATCCGAGAAAAATCCTTCATGGTTCACGAGCGGGGATTCGACCCAGATACTGATCAGCAAGTGTGGGGTTCCTATGCAGGACCTTTCGAATTTAGCAAATGGACCGATTTTTCTTTAGAAATTCCTGGCCTGTGAAAAAACTTTTTTAAAGTCTAAACTTTCAAAAATTTAAGTATAAATACCCTGATCTTTAGTGTCACTATGGCTGTCAGGGTGCCAGTAGTAATTAGAATAAGGAAGTTCTACGCTTCTTTGTCCTAGCAGCTTTACGTTTGTTCATATAAACTAACAGTCTCAAAATTGCTGGATCCTTTCGAGGATAGGCCTCTGAATACTTTTTTCACAATTCTTCACGTTCAAATCCGGGGACTTCGGTGTATCAATTTACCTGTGGAGCTAAGAGAATACAGCAAATTCTAAAGATGTCTTTATATCTTGCTGAGATTCTTTCGCTTTGGCTGACGGGCACATATCGTACTACCAGGTTTTCTGTGAACGCAATTTTTTACAGATCTACCTGAGAAGTTCTGAGAAGTTAAAGTCTGTTGGTACTGTTTGATACCTTTACTCTTAGGAGAACCGTCGAATGAACGATGTATTCACAAGAGCAATCGCCCAAGCCGATCTGAAGGGCTCTTTCCTTCTTGATTCTGATATAGATCGGCTTGAAAGCTTTGCTAAAGAAGGAAATAAGCGCTTGGACGCTGTTGCGGCTCTGACTAACAATGCTGCTGCCATCATCAGTGACGCTGCTCACAAGCTCTTTGCTGAGCAGCCTGCTTTGATCCAGCCCGGTGGGAATGCTTATCCTCACCGCCGTATGGCTGCGTGCTTGCGTGATATGGAAATCATCCTGCGCTATATCAGCTATGCCATGCTTGCTGGTGATCCTTCTATCTTGGATGACCGTTGCTTGAATGGTCTTCGTGAGACTTACAACGCTCTGGGTACCCCCGGTCAGTCTGTAGCTCGTGCTGTCTCCTTGATGAAAGATTCAGCGATGAACTACTTGAAGGATCCGAGCAACGTCACCAGAGGTGATTGTGCTGCACTCTATTCTGAAGCTGCTACCTATTTTGACAAAGCTGCTTCTTCCATCGCCTAAGCAAACACAAAGTTTGGAGATTTCGAAATATGTCCAGAACTGTAATCACTGAAGCTATCGCTACTGCCGATAGCCAGGGCCGTTTTCTGAATAGTACAGAATTGCAAGCAGCTTTCGGTCGTTTTGAGCGTGCTAAGCCTGCTTTGGAAGCTGCCCGTGCATTGACCAAGAACCAGGAATCTCTGGTCCGTGGTGCTGTACAAGCTGTCTATAAAAAGTATCCCTACCTCACCCAGCCTGGTGAAATGGGCTATGGCGACAGTAACCAAGCCAAGTGTGCTCGTGACATCGGCTACTACCTGCGCTTTGTTACCTACTGCCTAGTATCTAGCGGAACAGGCCCTCTTGATGACTACGTCATTGCTGGTCTGCGCGAAGTAAACCGTGCCTTCAACCTGTCTCCTAGCTGGTACATCGAAGCCCTCAACTACATGAAGGGTGAAGCTGGTCGCATGCTGAATGGTCAGGCTAAGACCGAAGCCAACCAATACTTCGATCATGCCATCAACGCCCTGAGCTAATTGACTGACTTGAAAGTCATCGAAGGAGCATAGCCGCTCCTCTGGTCGTGATCCGACCTAGAGTTGAGTCCGGTCTTAGGGATGCCCGTTGGGTATCCCACCTAAGCGGAGGCGGCTGAGTAAAATCCAGCCGCCTTCACTTTGAATTGGGTAATCAGGGGTACGTGTGCCTCTGCCAAGAAGATATTACCCCCAGACGTTTAACGGGCTGGGACGAGCACAGGGCATTTAGACGCCCTTTACAGGAGGTTTTTTATGTACGGTCAAAGCACCAGCGACGCAGCGATCAGCGCTAGCGGTGAACGGATGTATAAGGTACAGGTGTCCAATGGGTCGCGGTTGGCAGACACTGCTTCTCTTCTGTACCGTCGCAGCAACTATACGCTTACCATTCCTTACGATCGCCTTACTAGCGAAATGACGCGCATTGTAAAAACTGGAGCCAAGGTAGTGAGTGTAACCTCTGTAGTCCGCTAATTGAATGAATCGTTAGGAGGGCGCGTTTGTTTTGTTTTACAACTCAGCTCTGCGCCCTTCGATGCCATTAGTTCGATAAGGGATGTTCATGGCTATTAATCTTGAGGGTGTAGGTCTTTCGCTTGCCGATGCGATGGAAGCGGTGAAATCTGGGGATAGCAGCGCTCGCTACTATGCCGCGTGGTATTTGGGCCATCTCAAATCACCAGAATCCGTGGACGTTTTGATTTGGGCTCTGCAAGACGATCGAGACCGTACAGAGCTCGGTGGGTATCCACTCCGGCGTAGGGCAGCTGAAGCCTTGGGCCGCATTGGCGATCTTCGGGCCGTTCCCCCTCTCCTAGAAGCTTTGGACTGTCCTGATATTTATGTGCGGGATGCCGTGGTATGGGCTTTGGGAGAACTGGGTGACCTCGAAGCCATTCCTCCTCTTCTTACTTTATTGAAGGCAGAAACAGAGCAGCCCGATGAAACTCTAATTGAAACTTTAGGCAGGTTAGCCCAGAAAGCGAAATCTGAACCGAGCTTAGATAAACAAGCTTCTGATACTTCTCAACTCACGGAAATTGAATCTGCGATTCGAGAGTATCTTGGCCATCGCTCAGAAAGAGTTCGCTGTGCGGCTGCCCGCACCCTGTATATGTTCACAGGTGAGGACCAGTATGGGCAACTGATCATGGGCTCCCTTAGACACCCAGACATCCATGTCCGGAGAGGTGCTGCCTTTGACTTGGCTGAAATTGCTTATTTCCCCGCCGCAAGTGCCATTGCTAAAGCTGACTTAACTAATAATTTGAAAGTCCATACGTTGAAGCGAATGGTAGACCTCAGTCCAGACAAAGACAGTGATGCCTTAGAAGGCTTATTGGCTGTCATTGCCACGCTGATATAGCTACCACCATGGGCACATTCTGTGTGTCCTCAGCCCATGCCCTAGAAGGTTTTCGATGTTTTAAAGGAGCCGCTATGTCCGTAGACCAAAAATTTCTCGATATGGCTAGAGACTTAGCCAATAGCCGTTTTCCTATGAGTAAATTTGGGGCTACGGCTCCAGTGTTCGAGGAGGAATCGGCGGCCACGGAGACTCCCTTTGTTCCTGGCTTAGAAGCCTACCGCACTATGGCCCGCGAGTTGACGACCAAGCCTAAGAGGAAGCTTCCTTTTATGGATATGGCCGAGGAATTTGTAGGGAATCGGGCAGAGCGGCTGCTCCGTAACTACAATCGTCCTTCTTTTTATGAG
>CASBPW010000125.1 GCA_949127685.1 Candidatus Sivonenia alaskensis PMM_0068
ATCGAGGGCTTCATAGACTACCGAATACCCTCCCCGACCAAGCTCTTTCCGCAGTTCATAGCGGTCTTTGATCCGAGTACCCAGGGCAAGATAGGTCATGGGTTAACCTTCCAAATTGAGGAGGTTCTTCGGCTTCGTCCCGTTTTCTATGGCATTCAGTACGGATAGAGCATTCTGCCGCCAGCCGTCATTTGTCTGATAAATCGTCAAGAATTGTTTCAAGTGCAGCTTAGAACGGTCATCCTCCCCAATCGCATATTCCGACATCCCTGCATGGTACAAAGCCATATAGTTATATGGCTGATAATCAATCACCAAGCGCATGATCGGGCCAGCAGACTCATCGTCTCCGGCATCTGCCACCGGATGGCCAATATTGAAGACAACGGTAGCAGCGTAATCTCTTTCACCAGTTGCTAATCCATCGATAATTACTTTGGCGATCTTAGTTTTTCCGGCCAGCGCATAGCACCCTGCCATATAGGCGGCCCCATCAGAGTCCTTGGGAGGGGGGAAAGAACGAATGGCCGTAGCCACCTCTACAGAATTGCAGTGGGATTTAATTTGGTTAAACCAGCGCTCCCCTGGCGTGTTTCCCGCATAAGTCTCCGTGGAGTTGTTCCCTGAAGCAGAAGTTGCGGACGAAAGAGCATGAGCACTCAAGACGGCAGCACACAGCGCAATATACGCAGAACCAATCCAATACGAAGTGCGCAAGCAGTCTGCCTCACCCGTGCGGTGTTACAGTCCCAAGCATTCCCGCCGCCAAAAGCTTTTTATCGTGTCGACTTGAGGTCACATCGAGACTTTATACAACGGCCTGCGGCCTACATAATTGCGTCTAGACCTTTTCCTGGAATGCAACCAGTGCATGGGCAAGGGCTTCCATCGTGTAAGGATTTGCTTCTACATCCACTCGCCCAAACAATTCCTGACATGTTTTAGAGGTCTGAGGACCAATGGAAGCAATAGTCACCGATTGCAGGCTAAGGGCTGGGTCGAGCCCAGCCTGAGTGCACAAATGGCAGAAATGACGAACGGTTTTAGAACTCGTAAAGGTTACGGCCTGTACGCGACCAGCGGAGAGTTCCTGGATGATTTCAGGGGCTACCTTCTTAGGACAGCGGGATTGATAGGCTGGAGCTTCTACCACTTCTGCTCCCATCGCTCTTAAACCTTCTGTCAGGACTTCTCGTCCTCCTGACTCCACACGAGGAAATAGAATTTTTTGGTCTGTCAGCTGTTCGCGGTTAGGGAATTCTTGAAGCAAGGCATCGGCGACAAACGCCTGGGGAATGAAGTCAGGCATAATCCCTTTTCGCTGCAAGCTCTCTGCTGTTTTTTGACCCACTACGGCAATATGGACGCCACCCAAGGCCCGACTGTCTAATCCGGCAGCCTGTAGGCGCTCAAAGAAATAGTGAACACCCTGAGCAGAGGTCAGTATGAGCCAATGAAAACTTTTTAAGTCTTGAATCGCCTGATCCAATACTTCCCAACTACTGGGAGCCGAGATTTCTAAAACAGGCATTTCCAAGACCAAAGCGCCATAGGAGCGTAAAGCTTGGGTTAGGGAATCCTTTTCGCCCGTGACGGCTCTGGTTACCAAAATTTGCTGACCAAAGAGCGGTCCCTGATCGAACCATTGGTACTGTTTTCTGGCGCCCACTACGGAACCGATGACTAACGTGGCTGGAGAATCAAGGACCTTCTCTCCTTGGAGAATAGCCCCAAGTGTTGTGGTCTGCACTTTCTGCCTAGAGGTTCCACCCCATTGGATGGCTGCCAGAGGAGTAGTGGCAGCTTTACCATATTGGACGAGACGTTGAGCGATGGTTGGGAGATTGCGGGTTCCCATCAGAATGACCAAAGTATCTAATTGGGCCATTCCTGACCAGGGAATCAGGTCTAGGTCATGACCGGAAAACACCCCAAAGCATCGACTCTCTTTTTTGGTCGTCAGTGGAATCCCGGCAAAACCCAGAGCTTCCAGGGCAGAACTGATTCCTGGTACCACTTCAAAAGATAATCCTGCAGCGAGCAGAGCATCCAATTCTTCGGCTAAACGTCCAAACAGCCAAGGCGAACCAGCTTTCAGACGCACAACTTTGTAGCTTTTTTGGGCATACTCAATCAGAAGCTGGTTGATTTCTTGCTGCGTGACGGCTTCCTTACCTCCTCGTTTACCTACAGGAACTAAGAGCGCCTCACGAGCTATTAATTTATGCCAATCGACTTCCATGAGGTCGTCATAAAGGATCACTTCTGCTCCACGCAAAAGCTCCAGACCTCTTTCGGTCCAGTAGTTTAGTCCGCCTGGCCCAGCTCCTATAAAGGATACTTTCTCGGTGTTTTCCACAAACTTGTTAAGACCACCATACAAAACCCAGCATATAGGTATGCGAAGGCCTAAGATGCCTGAAGGGTATATTAGACTATACTTGGCGTGCCCGGAACTTTTGGGTTAGGGGCAGGTCTGTCTTGGATGAGTGTGTCTGTGCTGTTACTGCAACTCAGTAACGCAATGCACCCCCCTTAACGAATGGTCTCTAAAACTTCGCTACAATTAATCAAATCCGATCCCTACATGAGCCTGTAATGATTTTCGACGACCTAATCCGATTCCTAATCAATGATTGGTGGATTTCTCTCCCAATGGTTTTTGCTTCCATCCTGACCGTGGCCGTAGTGTTTGAACGAGCCCTATTCCTCAGCCGCAACCGGAGAAATATTGGCAAATTTGTTGAGCGTGCCCAACGTGAACTCGAAAAAGGCAACCTGAATTCTGCCCAATCCATGGCAGAAACGATGGGGGGCGTTTTGGGAGATGTCGCCCAGGAAGGTATTCGGCTACTAGGGGTGAACCGTAAAGGCTTTGAAACCGCTTTTGACATCACCATCGGTCTTGGGTTGCGCAAGTTAGACAAAAACCTCTCCATTTTAGGAACGATTGGAGCGGTAGCTCCCTTTGTAGGACTATTAGGTACGGTTGTGGGAATTCTTCGATCTTTCCAGACCTTTGCTCAGGCAGGAGCTAGAAGCAACCAACTCGCCTCTGAAATCGGTTTTGCCCTAATTGCTACCGCAGCGGGTCTGGTAATCGCTATCATCGCAGTAGTGGCCTACAACATTTTTCAAAGTATTGTGGCCAAGTTCGAGGACGACATGCAGCTCTTGAAGTTACTCTTCCTCAGCTTTTCAGAATCAGGAATGCCCGCCAAAATGCCTGCTGGCAAGTCACCAGCCTATTCTCCATCCACAGAGCAACCCTACCAGAGCTATTAGTTAGGAGGTCAAGACCATGGCGGTAAAGATGGCGGGAGGACGGGGTTCTAGGAGTCGCGGTGGATTTACAGAAATCAACATCACACCCTTAACGGATGTTTTCTTAGTATTGGTGATCATTCTTTTGATCACAGCACCCCTGATTCAGGATTCAGGATTGAAGGTAGAACTTCCTACGTCTAAATCAGGAGACAAGACCGAACAAAGAAATATTACGGTCGGGATAGATGCCAAGGGGCAGTACGCCCTGAATGGCTCCAAAATTAGCGCTGATGCTTTACTCCCTGCCCTCCAAAAACAGGCCAAAGAAACAGGCCAAACCGTCTTAGTGGTCCAAGCAGATGCCAATGCCAGACAGAAAGATGTTGTCCGAGTCATGGATGCCGCACGACAAGCTGGTTTGAAAAAATTGGTGGTAGCGACCCAACAAAATTAGCCATTCAAGCGGCCCCCACTTTGGGGAAATAAGCTCTACCTCTCTTCCAACTAGAGAGCGCTGCCTCTCTGCGGCATAATTGATCCCAGAGAGAACGTCATAGGGAAGAAGATGACTAAATTTGATGAGCTTTGCCAGGCATATGCAACTTCAAGAAAAAACTATTTCGATTATCGCAATGCTTGTCATGACTTTATAAGTCGACTTGTCAAAAAAATAATTAAATATCTTGAGATTCCCGAAGAACAAGTCAAGGTAATTCCCTTGAGTGAAGAAATAAAAGACCAATGTGATTATAGTATTTCACAAGCAATGCATTTAGATGAAGATACTTTTTGGCATATAGGTATTCAAATAACGCTCTATGAACAGCCCGATATAGTTCCACACCAACCTGTCCTTATATGGCTCATGGCAAAGAAAAATGATGATTCATTTCTTGTCAAGTTAGGCCCAGGAAGCAAAGATTTTATGATACGTCCCAATGAAGAAAAGGACTATATCCACTTCATTGATAATGTGTTTTTGAGTATAAAAGATTCTTTTGAATTAGAGCTTCAACACTTTTTAGAAGGTGAAGAAAAGACGCGCAGAATCGGCTTTCAATAGGATTATATTTAACGTAGAGATGAGATTTACGAGGGTGATATTGGGCTTTGCCTCGCAGTATTG
Organism: Candidatus Sivonenia alaskensis PMM_0068; assembly: GCA_949127685.1. Classification (GTDB taxonomy): domain Bacteria; phylum Cyanobacteriota; class Cyanobacteriia; order Gloeobacterales; family PMM-0068; genus Sivonenia; species Sivonenia alaskensis. The sequence continues at coordinate 4,394 of CASBPW010000125.1, forward strand.
GTATCACCTAGCAAGCGTTACAGGTCAAAGATGATGGCAATGGACTGAATCAATGCAGAGACCAGTCCAATCCTAGGCCGTTCTATAATGATCCTTCTGTCAGGCCACGTTCATGAGCAGCTTTATCGAAACGCTCCGTTTTAATGAGCAGGGATTGATTCCAGCCATCATTCAAGATGTCCTTGATGGGACTGTGCTGATGATGGCCTGGATGAATCAAGCATCCCTAAAGAAAACTCTGGAAACAGGGGAAACTTGGTTTTGGAGTCGTTCGCGCCAAGAGCTTTGGCATAAAGGAGCCACCTCTGGACATATCCAGCGCGTGGAATCTGTCCGCTATGACTGTGATGAAGACGTTTTGCTTATCACCGTAGAACAGGTCGGAGCTATAGCCTGCCACTTAAACCAACGTAGCTGCTTTCACCGTCTAGATGGTCTTAAGAGCCTTCCCCCTGCCGATATGCTATCCCAAGTCTATCGAGTGATTCAGGAGCGAAAAGAAACACCTAGCGAGAAATCCTATACCAGCCAGCTCCTCGCTGCTGGCGACAATAAAATTCTCAAGAAAGTGGGAGAAGAAAGTGCGGAAGTGATTATGGCTTCTAAGGATGGCATACCGGAACGGATCGCAGAAGAAGTGGCAGACCTTTGGTACCACAGCTTAGTCCTACTTGCCCATCATGATATGGACATTCTGGACGTCTATCATGTTTTGAAAAAGCGGCGGAAGTAGCTAATTGGACTCATATAGACACAAAAAAAGAGGCAGGCGACTTTCCGTGTTTCGTCTCCACCTCTTTTCCTGTTTACTCCTCACAGGAACTAGAATACACACTACAAAAAAGTTTGTCAAATATTTTTTGGATTTTTCTGAATCTCCGCCTGGAATGTGTACTTTTGGGCACGATAATTAAGAGCATAGCTTCTTGCACATCAACTTAGGTGTATGGCAAACAAATCTTCCCTTCTTTCCTTTCCCTGGATTTGGCCTATAACGGGTGGGGGCGTCATCGCCGGAGCCGTAGTAGCCTGGCTGAATGTACCCATTCAAGTAGAAGTTAGTGTCCAAAATGGCCAAGAAGGAGTAGACCCTCGGATACCGATCGCCGTAAATCTTATTGGTTGGGGAGCTCAAATCCAAAACCTAGAACTGACAACCTCTACAGGCAAACTGATTAAAAAAATCTCCCAGCCTCAGCAAGCATCAGACCGCTACGTGCTCAGTGGTCTAAAGCCCAGTGAAACCTACCAGCTAAACATGGAAGCCAGCCGCCAATTCCCCCAAGAACAATTGGTCAGCACAGTCCAATTCTCCACCCTTAGACAACCAGAGCTGGTCAGCGAACCTCCAAAGGTTTTGCCCAAGGACGGAGCTATCCGTTTGGAATTTTCTGAGCCCGTCACAAAGGTGGAAGTTAAGGGTATTCCTGCGCAAGTAGAATTTTCTGCAGAGGGCAAGACCGTCATCCTGAAGCCAGAAAATTATAAACAAGGCGAACGCTATACCGTCGAAGTCACCGGGGTTGCCCAGAAGGACTTCCCCATCGCCCCTGTTACCTTCAAAATCAGAACCCCTGATGCTCTTACCCTAGAGGCTTCCATCGCGGATAAGCAGCAAAGTTTAGGGGTGGGCATACCCTTGGCACTGAACTTTAGTAAAGCTCCGGCCAATCCAGAAGCACTCCTAGACAAAATAACCTTAGACCCCATCCCTCCAGGGAAATGGAAATGGACCAATAGCAAGACGCTCCGCTATGTTCTAGAGGACGGAGTATGGCCTGCCATGACAACCTATACCCTAACGGCAGACTTGAAAGATTGGAAAGCAGTCGATGGCTCCTGGATTGAGGAACCGCTAAATACGACCTTCAGCTTTGGTCCAGACCATCGATTTGAAGTAGACCTCTCCCGTCAACGGGCTATGGCTATTGAAAATGGCAAGGTGGTCCGAGAATTTAAAATTAGCAGTGGCAAGGGAGCAACTCCCACCGTGACTGGGACGTTCTATATCTACCGCCGGGTCAAGATCAAAACAATGACCAGTGGCGGTGACCCCCAAGGCCCAGGATTTTACAGCGTCGACAATGTCCCCTTCGTTCAATATTTCCACAGAGGATATGCGTTTCACGGAGCATGGTGGCACAACAATTTTGGTCGTCCCATGAGTCACGGCTGCATCAATATGAGCACCCAGATTAAAAACGCCAGAAGTGTAAACGAGGATGCTGGCTGGCTCTGGAAATTTGGAGCGGTGGGAACGCCGGTTAGAGTTTACGGCAAAGCCCCAGGCACGGTTGCGAGGATAGCAAAATCAAAACAATAATACAATGTATAAAAACAGAAAAAATTGTTCAATTGAACATTCAATAGGATTAATCAGAAGACTGCATAGACAGCAAATTTTTTCAGAACGGAATTTAGATCAATCTCAAGGATATATAGCCAAAATAACCAAATTTGCTTTGGAGTTCGTTTGGTAAATCGTTTTTGGGAATGGAATAAAAACCAAGACGAGTATAGTATTTGACCAAATTGGACTGACACAGCAGGTAAATCGGCTTTTTACCCTTTTGCCTGAAGTAATTTACCAAATCAGAGCCAAAGCCTTGATTACGATGAGCAGGAAAAACGAAAAGCTGATCAAGATAAGAATAGGTATCGTATTGAATGAATTGGGCAGAACCTAGTAGCAGATCATTACTTTCAATAACCCAAATCTCAGCATAGGGTAGGGGCTGAAAAAATAAAACCCAAGATAAAACAGCTAAATAAATGGTGAGGGGCATTCCCACTAGCAAAAAGGCAATTATATCTAACTCTTTACTATGACCCAGAGAAGGGAAATATGAAACGATATAGAGTGTAGCTATAAATGGAATCAGTAACAAGATAATCACTAATAAAGTAGCAATCAGGCTTCTTGGTGTCATCAGACGCATCTTCCGTAGCGCCCAACTATCGGTAGAGAGAGCAGGACGAATCACATAAGCGGGAGCAGGAGGAAAAGATTGAGAGGTTGAAGAAAGAGCCAATTCATACCTCCGGCCGAACGTAGATAATTAGGTTAACAATCTAAAAAGACGGGCGAGGTGCCGTTTGAATTTTGCTACCTAGAGGCCTAATTCAAGTATTCCCAAATGCTGAAGTTAAATCTCTGAAAGCCAGACTAACCTGACCTTCAAACTATGAAGCAAAGGGTTTATCTTCCAAGAGATAACCAGCAGTCCCTACCTATTTCTCTGCACATATTGCCCCCCAGAGTTTAGTCCTCATCCAATTTAAGAATAGCCATAAATGCTTCTTGGGGCACTTCCACCGAACCTACGGATTTCATCCGTTTTTTGCCCTCTTTTTGTTTTTCTAAGAGCTTTTTCTTACGAGTAATGTCCCCGCCGTAGCATTTAGCTAGAACGTTTTTGCGGATGGGCGCTATATTTTCCCGTGCCACGACCTTACTGCCAATTGCAGCCTGGATAGGTACCTGAAACTGCTGTCGGGGAATCAATTTTTTCAGTTTCTCCGTCAGTTGTCTACCAATAGTGGGAGCTTTGTCCGCATGACAGATCACCGATAAAGAGTCCACACTTTCTCCATTCAGTACTATATCTAAGCGCACCAGCCTATCGGCTCGATAGCCAATGAACTGGTATTCCATCGAGGCATAGCCACGGGAGCGAGATTTCAGTTGGTCAAAGAAGTCAGAAATCACCTCAGCCAAAGGCAACTCATAAATTAAGGTTGTACGGTTTTGAGTGAGGTACTTCATATCTTTGAAAATCCCACGCCGATTTTGACATAGCTCCATCAAGGTCCCCACATATTCTGGCGGGGTGATCACTTCCATCTTTACGTAAGGCTCTTCTACTTTTTCTCGTAGGTTAGGGTCGGGCAAATCGGCAGGATTTTGAATCTCTGTAACCGAACCATTGATGAAGGTGATTCGATAGACTACCGAAGGCGCTGTAGTGACCAAGTCCAGGTCATACTCTCGTTCCAGGCGTTCTTGCACAATCTCCATATGGAGCAACCCCAAGAATCCGCAACGAAAACCAAACCCTAAAGCTCCAGAACTTTCTGGCTCAAAGCTTAGGGCCGCATCGTTCAGACTCAGTTTATTCAGGGCTTCCCGCAGGTCTTCAAACTGATCAGAGTCTGTAGGATAGAGGCCACAATATACCATGGGCGTGGCTTTACGATAGCCGGGTAGGCCCTCTTTCGCTGGGTTTGCGACCAGGGTGATCGTATCGCCGACTCGGGCATCGCCTACGGTCTTAATCGAGGCAGAAAGAAAACCGACTTCCCCTGCATGAAGTTCATCTACCGCTACTTGATAGGGCTTAAGTACCCCTAGATCATCAACCTCAAACTCCTTGCTGGTCGCCATGAAGCGAATTTTATCCTTGCGTCGAACCGTCCCATCCATAACCCGGAAGTAGACAACCACCCCGCGGTAGGCATCGTAGTAGCTGTCAAAAATCAGCGCCCGCAGGGGCTCTTGAATCGTGTCTTTAGGGGGCGGGACATTCCGAACAATTGCTTCCAGAATTTCAGTGATGCCAATGCCTTCTTTGGCAGAGGTGTAAATCGCTCCAGCAGTATCCAAACCAATCATCTCTTCGATCTCAGCAGCAACCCTCTCTGGCTCTGCTCCTGGCAGATCAATCTTATTGAGGACAGGAATGATCTCTAGATCATTTTCTAGGGCTAAATAAACATTGGCCAGAGTCTGAGCTTCTACCCCTTGGGACGCATCCACCACAAGCAAGGCCCCTTCACAGGCGGCCAGCGAACGAGACACCTCATAGGTGAAATCTACGTGGCCAGGAGTATCAATCAAGTTCAAGACATACGCTTGACCATCCTGAGCGATATAGTCCATACGGGCAGCCTGCAGCTTAATGGTGATTCCCCGCTCCCGCTCTAAATCCATATTGTCTAGGTGTTGCGCCGTCAAGTCTCTGTCACTCACCGTACCCGTAGCTTGGAGCAGGCGATCAGCCAAAGTAGACTTGCCGTGGTCAATGTGGGCAATGATGGAGAAGTTGCGGATCCGAGACACAGGCACATCGGTCATGTTTTTTTGAAGAAAGAATAACTATTCTTGATCATAAAGCCCTGAGCAAAATATCGAGTTATACCATTCGGATTTCTCCTTGGAACTTTCCCCGTGGGACAGCAGTTGTCCACAGATATAGCCTGACTCTTCAGGTAATTGAGTACGAGGAAATACGGTAGTGCAGCATTCTTGCTTTGCTGAGTCCCAAAGAGATCACGGATAGATTGAACCTAAGGCCAGTGTTATATTTTGGTCATCGAGAAACTAACTGGTTGTTAACCATAAATCTGCGTCAAGCGAATTTCAAACCATACTTCAAGATAAGTTTCCTGATCTAGTTGAAAACCTGCATGTCATTTGGATAAATTCCTAATCCCGTGACTAGCTATACAGGTTTTTGATTATATTCTACTGCTCCCTGATGCAACGAGTTCAGAGTCCTATTATGCTAATCCAAACCCAGCCTCCCACTAATTTTTCCCCTAGCCTGTCTTCAGCCCTTACCCCACAGTCGTTCTATGAAGCCTATTGCTGGGTAGTTTTTACCCGTGCAGTCGGAGAAAGCAGCATGGTCGACGCATGGCAGGACCTAGCCCACGTCTACAGTGATTTTGACCCGCTCAAAATAAATAAAGAAACAGCGATTAATGCCGAAGAGTGGTTGGATTCTGAGACAACCTTGGGGCCAAGTCAATGTGCCTTGATGATTCAGCTTTTGGGTTGGGATCGGTTCTGTCAAGAATTTGTCAAAACGGCGGACCCCAAAAAGTCTTTGGCACTCCTTCACGGTATGGACTGGATGAGTATCCAGCAGCTTGGTCGCCTTCTAGATATGGAGTATTTTTCGGGAGTAACTGAGTAATGCCGATACTAATTCAACGGCTGAACGAACTGCTCGCCACCGGGCTTACTTTAGATGCCGCTGTGACCGCTGTAGCCCGTGAAAAACAACTATCATCGATCGGTCGTCAAAAACTGCTCGCGGCATACCGAGCAAGCAACCGGGCCTCCAGCAGCTTGATCTCCTTCGAGGTATAGAGTGGTCTGGCTAAGAATAGCTAGCGCATGTTTGAATTTGAAGGGGTACTGTGAGCGGTGTCCCTTTTTGCTTCGTTACTCCTCAGCTACCTGAAAAGAAGCAATCCCCACTGCTTGCCCATATAACTCTTCGGCAAAGTGACAAGCAGTCCAGTGAGCAGGAACAATTTCTCTGAGGCTAGGGGGCTCTTCACAAGCGGCTTTCGCATAGGGACAACGAGTCCGGAATCGGCAGCCCGATGGAGGATTGGCTGGAGAAGGCAAGTCCCCTTGAAGCAGAATACGCTTGCGCTGATTTCTCAGTTTAGGGTCTGGAATCGGGACGGCAGAGAGCAAAGACTCGGTATAAGGATGAAAAGCCTGTCGTTCTAGAG
>CASBPW010000126.1 GCA_949127685.1 Candidatus Sivonenia alaskensis PMM_0068
ATCTCAACGATATGGACATCGGTGCTTCTAAAGCGAGAAAAATAGCGATCGTAGATCTCAAAATAATGCGTCCATTTGTGAATGAGTCGCCGATCGTTTGACTCAAAATAGCGCTGTAAGTCGTTCATAATCTATGCTGTATATAGGTGTCTCAGTCAAGCAATGAATCGCTGTAACAAAATTATAGGGATCGCACCTTGATCTGACCCATCTGAGATGAATAGAAGTAAAGGACTTGTAGAGGTCTTTGACAACAATCATTTAAAACATCGGTCCAGGGCAAGGGTCAGGGTGTACCCTCCACAAACCTTTGATAGCTGAGGGTGGGCAAGTTACCCAAATCTACCTGATCAATCATTTCCGGCCCAAGATCATAAAGCCGATCCAGGAGCTTGTCCGATTGATCCAGGAAGGGGGTTAATTCCACTCCCAAATACCGAGGACAAAAATATTCTAAGCGGTCTATTCCTGAGCGTAGAAGCGTGACCGCCCCCTGCCAATTTCGATTCTCTAAATGATATAGACCTACAGCAATTTGGATCAATCCCTGGTAAAACAGCTTTGTGGGAGGTTGAGATTCAATCCAGATAGCTTCTAGGGTGTCATGACAGTTATAGAACTGACGGTTATTAAATTCTTCCAAACCCCGCCAAAACTCGTCCATCAGGAGTTGTAATCCACGTCCGTCGGTATATAGGTTTGAGAAGTTCCCGCATAGGGATCATCAGGCGTCAGAAAGAGGAGGCAGTGACATTCCTTCCGTTCCCGCATCGGCACACACGGGCAATTCCAATACGCAGATTTCACTTCTGCTTCTTTATCTTCATAAAATCGGCAGGGGCAGAGGGGAGAACCTAGCTCTTCTCTATGCTTTGCCAGCCCTTCTACAACGACCGTCGTGATCGTGGGATCTGAGCAGAAAAAAGTTCCACTACGCCGAGCATATTGTTCAGAGAAGTGAATCATACTATCTAGGGTTTCTTGACTCGCCTTATTTTTGCCTCTTGCTTCCCCGGTATCACCCATACGGCCTTCTCAACTTTCGTTTAATTTCTGTGATTTCAGTGTAGGGCCATTTTAGAATCTAAAAGATGCTTCCATAAACTTTATTTCTCTTAACAGGCTTTGAGCAATTATTCCTATTCAAACAACAGAAGTTTCGCTAAATGCCACGCTGCCAGGGTTTTAGCATCAGTTTGGCTTGGTGATTTCAAGAATGCTTGCCATTGTTCGGTAGGCCAGCACATAACCTCAGTGATACATTCATCATCATCGGCAGTGACTTTTTGAACAGATGGCTGACTATCTCGCGCTAAGTAGACGTGTTGGATTTCTGTGGAATAACCGGGAGCCAGAAAAAACTCACCCAACAAGGTCCAATCATTACTTTCATAGCCACTTTCTTCCAGCAATTCTCGCTTCGCGGCGACTTCAGGAGACTCTCCGGACTCTAAGGTTCCCCCAGGAAACTCCAGCGTGCACTGGTCTAGGGCAAATCGATATTGGCCGACCAAGACCAATTCCTGACGGGGAGTAAGCGCTACAATCGTCACCCCACCAGGATGCTCAAAATATTCTCGTTCGATGACTGCTCCCGAAGCCAAAGCTAAACAGGCCACCCGGAACTCCAAGTGACCTGACCAACGCAACTTATCATTTAATCGTTGCAGCATAAGGACCGTCGTTTAATCTTTCAGATCTTGGACAGCACGGTAGTAGCCATCTTCATCGTTGTAGAGATGGCAAGAACGCACAATCCCTTTCATCAGAGGCCAATCGAAACGGGTCTCATGGATAAACGCTCCCCAACGGGCTTTAATCTCCTTATGGGCTTTCGGGAGATTATAGGAGGGGATAGAGGTGCTTATGTGGTGCGGAATATGAACATTGATGTTATGGCATAGATATTCCACCCAAGCAGGAAACTCACAGTGGATGGTCGAAAACAACTGTCCGGTAACAGCGGTCCACTGCTGCGCTTCATAGAACGGAACGTCAAAACGAGTGTGGTGAATGAGGGTGAACGTGCTCATCCAGAAGTGGTAGACCAAAAAGGGCATCAACCAGAAATTGATGATCGTCCAAAACCCTCCCAAAATTCCACCAGAGACACTACCGAGGTAGAACAAGGTAGGGAATAAGACAAGGGCAAAAGCTTGAACTACGCGCATGGAAAAGGTGGCATCCTTGCGGTCCTGTTCCCGATAAAGCTTGGGATCGAAGTGGATCGCGAGCCAATGACCAATGGAGGCCAACCACCAGAAGTAGCCACGGGCTTGGGCGTAGAGAAATTGGGTGACAGGCGGTAAGGACTTAAAAAATTCAGGACGAAGAGGCGCCCAGGCGTTATCTTCTTCGATATGGTTGGTGTACTTATGGTGCTTATCATGCATAACCCGCCAGCAATGGAACGGATAGAGCAAGGGCAAAAGCAAAACGTGCCCTACCAGGTCATTTTCCCAACGCCGAGGAGAAAATGAGCGATGACCAGCATCATGGGCTAGAACAAAAAATCCGGTTAGCGCTGTACCTGTAAAAACCCACAGCAAAGGAAAGAGTGCAGGGAAGGGGTTGAGCGCGAGGGAGACATAGCCTAAAGCTACACACACGACACTGGAGACCAAGGAAATATAGGCCTTGGTCATATTTTTTTCAAACAGTTCGCGGGGAAGACTTTTAATTACAGTTTGGAGATCGGCCTGGGCTTCCAGTTCTCGAATTTGGTGAGTATTGCGGATTTTATAAGATTCGGGGGCATTCGCAGTTGTTGTCTTGGCTGGGCTGGCCATCAGGGTCTCCGAGGGGATGTATTAAGCAGTCCTTTACAAACTTAGCAGTAAAGTTACCCTCATGGTTAGCTGTCTTTAACGAAATTTCTGGTGGATCCTAGACCTACCTTCCCTCCATTTCCCCTTCAGACAGAGAAAAAGCAGAGTAGGCTAGAATTTCTACCTCTATCTTCATCCCCCTTCATCCCCATGGAAGCGAGCAAAAATCCCCATCATGTTTGAATTTAAACCGATTGATTTAGAGCAGCATTCCCCTTGGTGTATTCGCTTCCGGGGAGATTCTTTGTTTTGCAGTTTTGGCGCTACGGATCGGTTTGAGGGTGAGCAAGAAGGGGTAGAGCGCTACTTAGGGTGGTTGAAGCAACGCATGGAAACCATTCCGAATAGCTGTGTACATCTCTGGGAAGACGAGCAAATTATCGGGCAAATAGAAATGAAGAAATCCTACGATGACCCAAAAGTAGGCTATATCAATTTGTTCTATCTCATTCCAGAATATCGGGGACGTGGTCTGGGGAATTTACTCGACGAATACGCAGCAAACTTTTTCAAACAACTCGGTTGTACGGCCGCACGTTTAAGTGTCAGTCAGACAAACTTGAGAGCGATGAAGTTCTATTCAAAACAAGGTTGGCAAGACACAGGCCCCCGGGATGGCAATCCTGGGATTCACTGTATGGAAAAGCAGTACATCCCTTACCACTGAAAGCCATGCAGTTTGGGCAAGGGGGCGGAAGTAGAGGTTACGCGCAGTAAGCGGGGAATCTTACCGCTGTCATAGACCCGGAACTCACTTTTCACACTGGCCCTTTCTTCTCTCACCGCTTGGTTGAGGACGATGGAACCCTTTGGATCAGAGACGGAGCGATGAAAGGTTCCCGGTGGAATCTTGAGGATTTCGCGGTCTGCTTCTAAACGAACAATGTGGAAAGGATAATTCCACGAAAAATTGACGAGGTAAAACGTACGCCCACCCGAGAGCGCTAAGAGATTATCTTCTTGGTGAGGATGTAGGTAAAACTGCCAATATCCTGGTTCACAGTCCGGTGGACTGATAGCAGGACCTTCATGGATGACCAAATCACGGACATTTGATTGAGTAACCGTGATATCAAAGAAACGGACACTAGGTGTGTCCCGAAACCTCTTATACGAGACCAATTCGAACACAACCACTCCTCACATCAATTCTTAACTAGTGTTAAGCTCGCACACCGATTCGAGCAGAAATGTTACTGGTGAACACTTTGTCTAATCTTCATACATAGCAGAAAACCTCACAGGCATCACCGACAAATTCGTGAGGTTTTCCTACAGAGGAGGCTGAATGAACCGTGGTCCGATCGGCGGATTTTCTTCTAGTTTCGGTCTCACTGTTCTTGTAAGGGTGGGCACGTAGTCGGAAGCCGCTACTTTTTCTTTTGGAGCCTGATGGTTCTGAATTTTATGCTCTTGGACGGTTTCTTCGGCATATAACGGAGTCTTCAACTCTGGCGCACCAGGTTCTAGGACAACGCCCCAAGCAGCAGGAACAACCACATTTTCACGGGCAGACCACTCGACCAGATAGAATAACCCATTGCGCCGCTCCTGCATAGAGATCAGCGGAAGTACTCGACCAATCAAATGAGGAACCAAGCGGTGGGTCTCCTCCGAGCGCTTAATTAGGATTTTGTCAGAGGTAACGGGGCTCATAGGGGGACTCCAGAGTTCTTAAAAGCCAAACGTTATACAAATTTAAAATTCAGCTATTCATACTATATGGAAGCTCTCCTCAAGAATGCTTCCGTAAAAACTGGGAACTAAACCTGCACTTTGCTCAGGACATGCGGAAACTACCGGTACTTAGTCTTCTTCATAGGGTTAGCAGAAGTATGCATAAAGCCCTGTGCATTCAAGGGAGCAGCAATTAGTAACACAACTTTGTGTTCTAAAAAACACTGATAGCTTTCAGTAATTTACTGACACTCTTTAGATTCTTTTGACCTGGGCTATCTTCCACGCCACTAGAGAGATCAAGGGCATCGGGAGTCAAGCGGCTCAAAGCAAGGTGAACGTTGTCTGGGGTCAGACCTCCAGCCAAGATCCATGGTCGGCTTGGCGTATAAGCAACCAGATCTTCCCAATTGAGGGTTTGTCCGGTCCCCCCTAGCTGGTCAGGATGATAGGCATCTAATAAACAGCTGTCGATGACCGCAGCATAGGCTTCTGTTTTGACCAAATCGTCTGTACTGCGAATCCGAAAAGCCTTAATCAGTCGAAGCCAGGGAAAACGCATCTGGACCTGCTTGCAGCGTTCGGGAGATTCTGCCCCATGCAGCTGAATCGTACTCACCCGTCCACGTAGACAGTATGCTTCAATCTCTTCATCCGTGGGGTCTGCCAGGACAACTACCCGCTCTGTAAACGGAGGCAAATTCTTGACGAGGGCAGTGAGCTGATTAGGCATGACAAAGCGAGGAGAGTGCGGCACTCCAATAAATCCCAAAGCATGCACGCCCATCAGGGCAATGGCAATGGCTTGGTCCGGTTCGGTGAGGCCACAAATTTTGATCCGGGGCATATATGCTAGGTAAAGTTTCTGCTGTATCTATTCTCCTGTGTCTGAGATCACCTTGAGCCAGCTTTCTTGGTTAGTTGCCATGACCTTATCCTTTGTTGGGGTCTGGTGGTTGACTCTTTATCTTGACCGCTAACGATGTATCACTGCCCCTACTGCCATAACGATTACCTTTTGGCCCTAGACCCCTGCCCTGGATGCGGGGAACGCCAAGTCAAACGGCAGAAAGCGAACCGAGCCAAAGAACGACGCCAAAGCTATGACCCAATTGGCCGAATCGATGACCAAGAATTTTGGATGACCCTGCGCTGGTACGATCGGTGTCCTTGCTGTGGGACTTCCTGGGGCAAGGAAATGATTGCTAAAGACCACATCATCCCTCTGTCAAAGGAGGGACCGAATCTAGCGGAAAATCTTCAGCCTCTCTGTATCCCATGCAATCTTTGGAAATCAGACTATCTCATTTACTTCGACCGAGCTTTTCCGGGTAGAGCCTGTGCTTTGCCCGCCCTACTCTGGCCCTATCTAGAGGGTTTTAGCAAAGTGGCTAAAAGTTCGCTCTCTTCGTCACAAGCACCCCTACTATCTATAGATATCGAACCCCACTATCCGGACACTATCCCCGCCACCCTAGAGGAAAAAACCGTAATCCTCACCCTAGAAGCAATCCAAATCCAAAGCATGGCATCAGCCGCCAGTCCCTACCCCACTGATCAAACCGATTTGCCCTAATAAGTCGGAAGAAGCCGGGAGCAAAATAGCCGCCATCATAAACAGCGCGACTAAAGCCAGATTATCCCTACCCTCATCGGTCTCTGTGATGTCATCCAGGCAAGGGCGTTCGGGCATCCGTCCTAATAGAAAAACAACCGCAGCCCAAAATAGAAACTGAGGAACAAAGATTCCGGCGACCGCTAAAAGCAACAGAGTCACCGTTCCCACTCTACGGGCCGTATCTCGACCATAGACAGCGGTCACCAAACGACCTCCATCCAACTGTCCACTGGGAAGCAGACTCAAACCGGTAATCAATAAACCAAGCGTCCCAGAAATAACCAGAGGATGCAGTTGGACGAGCTCTCCCAGGGGGATAGTCCCAAGCGTGACCCTGGCGGTAAGAGCCAGCAAAACAGAATTACTGAAGAATTCGCCTCCTACGATCAAAGGACCTGGCGTTTTGGTCAAGTGGGAGAGGAGCAAGCCAACCAGCAAGAGCACCCAGGAAATAACTCCACCGACGGCTGGTCCCGCCACCGCAATGTCAAAAAGAGCTTTACGGCTAGGCGGTGGGGAAAGCAAGCGGGTTAGGGTAGCAAAGACTCCTGGAAGCAAGACAAAACCCCCTACCGGACCAGCAAATACAGGGATGGGGGAAACTAAAGGAACGAAATAGGCTGGACTCAGTTTGACCAGGTATTTGCCCGCTTGCCAACGATGGGCGGATTCATGGGCCAAAATCGTCAGGAGGGTAATGCCAGCGATGGACAGAGCTTCCACCCAGCGTTGCGGGGCGGCTACTAAGCTGAAGTCCAAACTATTCGCCGCCATTTCCAGCAGGGCTCCAAACCCAATAATCAAGAGGCCAAGGGCAATCCAGGTAGGAGTTTTAGGACGGTCGAAGGGGTCGTTATCTTTAGCCAGTACCAACACCACAGGTTTTTCTTCTTGGGTTTGTTGAAGGAGATGCACCCGATAGCGGTCTCCAAAAACTGCTTGGAAAGCGGCGGCTAACTTTTGGAGGATGGGCTCCGCTTCTCCCCGCAGATTACCTTTAAACACGACTCCCTGAGGATAGGGCTCAACTTCCTGTAAATAGTACGTATCCAGACTAAAGAGCCCACGCATTTTTTCCACATCTTCGCGAGGAATGGCAAATTCTTCTTCAGGAAGCGTCACCGTCATCGCTGGAATAGAACTCGACACGCTAGGCTCTGACGCTTGCTTTTCTAATTCTTCTCGGCGAGCAGCAAAAAGTTCTTGCTGGTGAGCTTGGGTTGCCGCTCTCAATTGGCTGCCTAGCCAGACAAAGGAAAAGGTACTCAGCCCCAACAAGAGCAGTAAGGTTATGAAACTAATCCCGAACCCTACACCCGCAAGGCCAAAAACAATCAACCAAGGGAGCACGAGCGCTAGAGCCTGTAGCCAGGCGAGAATGCCCAACTGGCCTCCTTTGCGGGCCTGGAAAAA
>CASBPW010000127.1 GCA_949127685.1 Candidatus Sivonenia alaskensis PMM_0068
AGCATGGTAAATTAGAAGCCCAGGTAAGCGAGCATGGTTTAGTGGTAAAACCTTAGCCTTCCAAGCTAAAGATGCGGGTTCGATTCCCGCTGCTCGCTCCAAAGTCTTCCAAGCTAAAGATGCGGGTGCAAGCGCGACCTAGCTTTTAGCTTCAGAGAACTGTAGCTGTCTGACGAGATGGGACTGCATCTGTTCTTCGGTGACGAATCCCATAAACTCTCCATTGGGACGAACCATTACTAAGAATTGCAATCCCCGCTCTCTGATCCTCTTCAGGGCTTCTTCCAAAGATTGACCAGGAGAAACAGTATCTTGACCTTCCAACCGATGCATGACCTGGGAGACAGAAGTATTGGACCAAGCAGTTTCTGCTAGAGCCTGAACTTCGCGTGGGCCGATCGTGCCGACTACCGTATTCGCTTCATTGACTACGGGATAGGGTTGGTCATTCATCGAGATGAGGTAGTTCCTGACAAACTGCTCCACAGAATCTGCCTGAGGGACCGCACGGATAGGAACGGCCATAGAACTTTCAACGACTAAACCCTGCACACGGCTTTCTGTCTTGGCATAGAGCTCATAGCGACTAGCCGTACTTAAAACAAACCAGCCAACAACCGCAAACCAGATATTGTCGAAATTCCCTCTCAGCAGGACAGGGACTATGGCTAGACCAATCAGGCCCCAACCGATGAGGCGACCGCCCATAGCTGCGCCTTGAATACCCTTGTATTTGTCGCCTGTAAAGCCCCAAATAATCGCTTTGACAATATTTCCACCGTCTAGAGGAAGCCCCGGCAGGAGGTTAAACACACAGAGAAAGAAGTTTGTGACCGCCAACCCACTAACAATCACCCCGAAAGGAGATTGCGTCGGTACGGGGAGGAAGGTCATTAGCAGAAAAATGCCTAAACTGACCAAAGGCCCTGCAATGGCTACCCAGAAGGCCCCCCAAGGTGTTTTAGATTCTTCTTCTATTTGGGCCAACCCCCCCAGCAGAAACAGGTGGATGGACTTCACCTTGATTCCCTGAAGTTGGGCGGCGATGCTGTGTCCTAGCTCATGCAGTAATACAGACGCAAAAACCGACAAGCTTAGGATTATACCCGTGCCCCAGGCTAAAGCCGGACCCCACTGGGGAAACTGTGCACTCAGCATAGTGCCGTAACTAGAGGTGATTAAGAAAAAAATCAAAAACCACGTGAAATCCACATAGAGAGGAATCTTAAAAAGAGAACCAAATCTGAGACCACCTGCCATGGCAGAACTCCTTATTCACATAGGTTCATTATAGTTTACTTAGTCGCAGAGACATCATTCATTTGATAAGAAGAGACGCAATTGCTTAATTACATTGACCTGGGTTAGACGACTGCTACACTGCTTATCAGGAAAACTGATACATCCCTATGATATTGCTCAAAAACATTTTGTTGGCGGTGGAAGATTCTCAAGCTTCTGCCCAGATGCTCAAAGTCCTGCTGAACTTGCCTAGTAGCCGTGGGGCCAGGATTACGGCTCTTCACGTTGTTAAAAATGCATCTTCCTCCGGTAAACAGGGAGATGCTCTCACTCGGGGTAGAGAACTTCTTGAAAAAACGACAGCGTTGTTGGCTTTAGGCCCTGAATACACCTACAAAACAGTGCTCAGGAGTGGAGACCCCAAGGATATTGTGTCCTCTGTGGCTGAAGAGATGGATGCTTCGCTTTTACTCATGGGCTCTAGAGGATTGAGCAATGTAGTTGCTATTCTCAAAAACTCTGTCAGTCAATACGTTTTTCAGCGCGCCTCTTGTCCGATGATGCTCTTGCGTGAAGGGGTCTATGTCAATCGCCTCAATCGGATTGCCGTGGCAGTCAGTGACACAATGGCCTCTAAAACAGCCCTGAAGACGGCGGTAGATATGGTTAGGGAGATACCAGGGGGGCAAGTTTTTCTGATTCGTATTCGTAGTAGACCTCTGGGCTCTAAGGAGATAGACAAGATTGTTAATCCGGAAGAGGAAAGTTTGATCTTAGCTACTGCCGCTGAGTTTGTTCGTCAGCAAGGAGTCCCTTACAAGGTTTTTTATTCTGCGGGGAAACCTGGTGTAGAAATATGTCGTATCGCAACCGAAAATAATGCGGATTTGCTTATTCTTGGCTGTGAAGACCGCAGACCAACCATTGCTAGGAACCTACCGGACCTAGACCGCCTTTTGGGTGCTTCTGTCTCTGACTATGTGCGGGTACATGCATCCTGTCCGGTATTGCTGCAAAAAGTTTCTACTTAACCGCAGCTAGGTACCTGTTGAACCAAATCCACCTGTGCCCCGTGCGGTTTCCTCAAAATCTTCCACTTGGATAAAAGCTCCATGGACGATAGGAGTAGGTATTAGTTGCACGAGCCTATTCGGTAGTGGCAAGTCTGGAGCATCAGGGTCGACTTTAATCAGAGGTACTAAGATAGGGCCTGCATAGGATCTATCAATAATTCCAATGCCGTTTGCCAACATATAACCTGATTTGATGATAGAGCTACGAGCCGCTAAAATTAAGTACCAACCATAGCTTGGTTGCACTTTAATCCCGGTGTCAAATAACTCAACTTTGCCAATCTGTTTTGCTTTCTTAATGAGGGTCAGGTCAAATCCTGAGTCGGATACGCGCTCTTTAAAGGGAGCCACTGCATCCCCATCCAGTTTTACCCATTTGAAGGATTCTAGCTTGCTATGATTTTTTCCAGATAAGCCTGGAATCCAACCAGCCCACTCCAGATAAATAGCTTTTTTCTCTTGTTGAAAGAAATGGGCATTTTCATAGAGATTACCTAGAAAATCTAGGGCATTGTTGCTATACCATTCAAGCGTTTCTTTGCCATGGGCAGAGCGATCCAAGCATGGTATGGAACAAAACTCTTTGATGCTTTCTTTCATCGCTTTGGAGGAGAACGAAAGAAGGCAGGTTGGTTGTTGTCCACTTTCGGTTACAGGGGGGATCTTTCCACAGTGCTCAAAGTATCCCCTGAGGAAAGCCCAGGCTAGTTCTAGATTGAGATTAAAAGGAAAATTTTCATGGTCTGATTGAGGTGTGGAAACTGACTCAAGATAGTCATAATTGCAGCCTAGTAAATAGGCCTTTTCCTCAGTGTTAATTTCTTTGAAATGATTGTTGAGCAAGATATCTTCCAAATCCAAAAGAAGAGTTACCCTATCACGAAAAAATTGTGACGGCCCCCTTTTTTAATGTTAAGTCATGAGTTGCCCAGATTAGTATCGAAACAGCCGGTTTCGCAGACTCACAATATAGCTCTCCCAAAGTCCCTGATGCTCTACTCCCTATGAGCTTTTTCCCTATGCCCGACGGAGCCAGATTGCTCTGCTGGAAAAGGATTTAGAACATCAGTTGGCTCCCATCGACCTTAGCAACAACCCAGCCAATTTTCGGGCAATTAGTCCCTATGGCAAGGTTCCCGTGCTGATCGGTGAAGACGCGACTATCTAATAGTCCAATATTATCAATGAGTATCTTGAGGAGCGATTCTTGAATGTCGGTGAGTTTCCATTGCCTAATCAAGCCCAAGACCTAGCCAGTGTCCGCGAATGGATGGCTTTCTGTGATGATTACCTGAAGGGACCGACTTCCAACCTTAAGCGAGTAGGACAAGAACCTGTTACCAAGCAAGACTCCCAAGCTATAGAACCTCTGCAAGCTGACCTGACTTTTCCTACTAAGTCCTAGAGCCCTTGCTATGCATTGATTTCAGATCCAAAGCTTATTGTCATTAGCTTGGGCTTATTGACAAGTGATGACGAGACAGTCAGGCTTTCAGGCTGCGATATCAACTCCAGATTTACCCCTCAAAAAGATAGTGGGAAAAGTCAGACAC
>CASBPW010000128.1 GCA_949127685.1 Candidatus Sivonenia alaskensis PMM_0068
CTCAGGGAATAGAAGACTCTTTGGACTTTCTTGATAGTGCTGCCCATCGAATAGGTAAATATAGAGGTTTTGACTTCGATAAATCCAGAGTTCAGGAACGCCAATCATCTGATAATCTTCAGGTTTTGTGGACGAAGTGAAGTCTATTTCAAGGGCTAAATCGGGAGGCGGATCAGTTTCTAAATCAATACAGTCTTTTCCAAGAATAGCCTCGCGATTCTGAATATAGAAACAGGCATCCGGTTCCAGGCTTTTCTGCTCAAATCGTTTTAGGGTAATCGGGTCAAAGCTCTCCCAGTCTTTTCCTTGATAGCGTAAGAGACTTTTTACCAAATCAGAAAGGGTATCTGACTTTTTGCCATGTCCAGGCAGAGGAGCCATGATCCGAATCTCTTGAGTTTTTGCATCGAAATAGATCTTGATAGCTGACCTATCCTGACGACTTTCTATGAGTTCTTCATAATCTGCCCATGTTTGGTGGCGCAAGATTACTTCTCCACCAGGCGATAAATCAACGCTGTTTTTAGAAATCGTTAAATGCATGAAGCCCCTTAGCGCAATCTATGTTGTAAGTATAGGCAAACTACCGACGGGAGCATGGTCAAGCCTAATCAATTTTCAAATCATAGGGTAAGCGCGCATAGATGCCCATTGGGTCATTCATGGCTTTGAGGGCATTGAGTTCTTTCTGGAAGATTTGGATTTGAGCCGTTAGAGGATCAAGTTTAGTCTTGGCGTCTTTTGCTGGAGGACTAAACTTCTCCAAGAGCCAGGTTTCAAAACTTTCGGCGCGGGGATAATCCTCTACTTCCCAATCATCACCGAGTTTGGCCAGCTTCACCGCGTCTTGGATGGCATCTTCCAATCCCCCCAACTCGTCCACCAAACCTATTTGCTTGGCTCTAATCCCAGACCACACTCTGCCTTGGGCAATTTCACGAACAGAGGGTTTGGACAGCTTACGTCCTTCAGCAACCTTCGTCAGGAAGATATCATAAATACGGTCTACAGCGGTTTGGACGACGGCCAATTCTTGAGGAGTCTTGGGCCGAGAAACGGTCTGACTATCAGCATAGAGAGAGGTCTTTGCCGTGTCCCAGGTGATGCCGTTATTGTTGGCTAGCTTTTGAAAATTGAAGAGCTGACCAAAAACACCAATCGAGCCTGTAATCGTATTCGGTTGGGCAAAGATTTTATCAGCATAGGCTGAAATCCAGTATCCACCAGAAGCAGCCACACTCCCCATGGAAACGACTACGGGTTTTACCTTGCGGGTCAGAACCAACTCGCGCTGAATTACTTCTGAAGCGGTGGCACTCCCCCCAGGACTATTCACTCTCAGGACGACAGCCTTGACGTTATTGTCTAGACGCAAGTCCCGGAGTTTTTGGGCAAAGGAAACGCTGCCGATTTGACCATCTCCACCCTGACCATCAACAATTTCTCCCTCAGCATAGGCGATCGCAATCTGATTTTTGGAACTGCGGGCTGGATCGAGAGTGGTTGCATAATCCGTCAAACTGACTTGGCGGAAGGTATGGTCTTTTTCCTTGCTGCCGGTTAGGCCCTTGAGTTCCTGAATGACTTCATCGGAGTAGGCTACTTGGTCAATGAGCTTCAGCTTGAGGGCTTTATCGGGAGTTAAGATCCCTTGCAGGGTAGGGTCGTTAGCAATGGTTTGGAAATCTTTGGGCGTTAGTTTGCGGTCTTTGCTTACGCTGGTCAGATAGTAGTCCCAAACATCATTTAATAGTTTCTGGGTATCTTCTCGACTTTCTGGGCTCATCTTGGTCAACAAAAAAGGCTCAACCGCTGCTTTGTATTTGCCAACGCGTGTGACTTGGACCCCAACCCCATACTTCTTGAGGGCACCCGACAGAAAAACCATTTCCGAGCGAAGACCATTCATTTCTAAATTGCCAAAAGGATTGAGAATGACCTTATTGGCGACAGAGCCCAAATAGTATTCTCGTTCTTCCCAGTTCATGCCATAGGCATAGATAGGCTTACCCGCTTTCCGAAAATTTTCTAGCGCTCCTCGGACTTCTTTAAGTACCGCCGATCCTTGGGTTGTCCCCGCCATATCACCGCGCAAATACAGACCAACAATTCGTTTATCCTGCGTTGCCTGCTCTATAGATTGGAGTACGGAACGCAGAGAAATACTGTCGTTGCGATCTCCTGATAAAACTCCCCGGAGAATCTGATTAGGCGAAGGGGTTGGATTGGCATCGGTGATGTTGGTGGATAGGTCAAGGACCAGTACAGACTTGTCGGCAACCGTTGGACCTGAGTCACTGGATCCCAGCGCAAATAGAAGAATTACTAAACCAATAACACCTGCGCCAATGAAGAGCAATAGCCCTACAAAGGTGGCCAAAGTATATTTTAGAAAATCGCGCATGGGGTTATGTCTGCACCAGAGCAGTGCTTACTTTTTGGCAGAAAGAACAAGGAAGGCATCCGTCAAACAGGCGAAGAAAGCCTACTACCACCTTATCTAAGTATTCAGACCAGCGACAAGCCCATTCCTAATCTATCTGCTTACCGGATGAAGCGCATAGGATTGACGGGAGTGCCCCCAATCCGCACTTCAAAGTGGAGATGAGGACCAGTGCAGTGACCGGAGCAACCCCGCAACATGATTACTTCGCCTTGGCGGACCCTTTGACCAACCCGTACGAAGATTCTGGAAGCATGGGCATAGCGGGTCAGCGCATTATCGGCGTGCTGGATGTCTATCATTTGACCGTATCCAGAAAGACGAATGCCTGCGGTCACTACAATGCCATCCTTAGCTGCGACAACAGGAGTGCCTATAGGACCGGCGATGTCCACCCCCGCATGGAGGCGGCCACCCCGCATGCCGAAGGGAGAAAAGAGAACGCCCTGACAAGGCTTGATGAAGCGCTGGCCAGAACGGAAAGCTGTATCTTCCTTAGCACTGGCTAATTGCAGATCTTGAGCAGAGAAAGGTTGATTCTCAGCTCCCAGCATTGAAGCCTGTCTCTTCGCCAGTCGTTGCTGTGCTTCTTCTAACAAGGTGGCTGGTTCTGCCTCTTGTTGTTGCTCCTGACGCCCTGAAGTTGCCACAGCTTCCTCTTGGCTGGTGGATTGCTCTGTAGGAGCTGAAGGGGCTGGCTCTTGAGCTTTAGCGGTTAAACGCAGTTTGGCTTCTTCTAGCAAAGCCTGGGCATTGGAAGGAGCATCATCGGCCGTATTTTCGGTTGTGGCTACCTTGCCAGGAATAGTCAGGCGTTGGCCTACTGTCAGCTGTTTAGACTTAAGACGATTAGATTCGAGCAAAATATATGGTGAAGTCTGATACCGCTGCGCCACACTGTCCAAAGTGTCACCAGGTAAGACTATATAGGTTATCTGCTTTGCAGGAGCCTCTTGGGCGGCAGATTCATCTTGGCTTTGATTCAGAGCTAAAAATTCACTTTGCTGGGGCAGGCGAATGCCCAAGGTCCCAGGAGTATGTGTATGATTCAGGAGGGTCAGACTACTCAATGCAAGAGCGGATGTGAAAAGCCCTATAAATACTGGCTTGAGTGTTTTATTTTTGAGCTGCGTGTGGTGCTCTTTCGGCCCCACAGTTTCGGGGGTCTGTTTTTTGCAACGCAAATTGTAGTCCTCACACGAGAAGGGAATGGGCGGGCCCACGGTCCTATTTAAGAAAATCTTTTAACGAGAATACCCTGTAACGCACTTCTTAACAAGACCTTTAAGAAGCAGATTGAGGTAAAAATACCTAGTGATGTATGCATAAAATCCAGAGTAACCACAAGGAATAGAGCAAAAACCCGCTATTTTTGGCATTTAACCCCTAGGGATAGTAATCTTTTAACAACCTTTAATTCTAATAATTCTGCTGTTATCAACGAGGGCACGGAGGTCTTTTTTGTATCTTGAAATACATATAGCGCAAGGATCCTGGACTTATATAAAGTTCTCGTGAAGTATTCTTGACTAGGGACACAAGCATCAGGGTGTGCTTTCTTGCGTGAGAATAGGAGCATAAATTGCCATCACCCTCAAGGTTTTCACTTACTTGTTAGCATGGCTGTTAGAATTCACGACGTGAAAAGATAGTAACGGCACCACTCATAAACAAAGCAATATAAAGTATCCCTAAGGTTAAAGTAACCCCCAGTTCAGTTAAATTCGGAATACTTCCATAGATGCTTTCATTGCGAATATTAAAACGTTCCAAATCAGGTAAAAGCGTATAGACTACCCTGGTGAGCATAGCAATATTCTCATTTTTAGCGATAGCGCCTAAGGTCAAGAGGTCCCTGCTGAAATGGCCAATCAAATAGAGCGAGAAGGTGAATATGGAAGCCATTAAGGAGCTGGTAAATGTGCCGAAGAAAAGAGCAGCGGCGATGATTACCAGGAGTTCAAGGTAGTTCAAGGCAACGGACCAAGCCATGCTTTGGAGCGGCACGAATCCTGGATCCACTTGAATGACCAGGAAGATGGCGAGGAGAAACGCCAAAAACATCAGTCCAACTAAGACGGCCAGAACAGCGCCTAAGCCCAAATGCTTCCCGAGCAGGAGTTCACTCCGTTTCAAAGGTTTAGCGATGAGAACAAAGATGGTCCGTTTCTCGATTTCTTTATTGATGAGGTTCGTTCCGACGAAAACGGCTACTAAGAGTCCAAAAAGGCTAATCGTGGCGAGCCCGGCATCTAAAATCAGTTTTACCGAAGAGCCCGCAGCCACTTCAGGGAGAAAACGAGTCCCCAAGAGTAAAATGACCGCAAAGAATAAGATCACATAGAGGACGCGGTCCCGGATGGTCTCTTTAAATACATTGGCGGCAATGGCAAAAACACGCTTAGGATTCATTGTCTTGAGTTTGTCTGTAACTTATTGGACTTGGCTTTATCTTGAGGATGCCCTATAGTCCGGGAAAATGTTCTCATGAGGTTTGAAAAGGGGATGAAAGTTTTGGTAACGGGTGGAGCAGGATATATTGGCTCCCATGCAGTGCGTAGGCTTAAACAAGCAGGATTCGAAACCTTGGTGCTTGATAATCTAGTCTATGGTCATCAGGCTTTCGTTCCTGCTGATGAACTTATTATCGGTGATTTAGAAGACCGTGATTTATTGGCACGGATCTTCAAGGAACACGAAATTGGTGCGGTAATGCACTTTGCGGCCTATGCCTATGTCGGTGAATCGGTGACGGCCCCCGGCAAGTACTACCGCAACAATGTATCCTCCACCCTCAATCTTTTGGATGCCATGCAGCAAGCAGGGGTTCTCCATTTTATTTTCTCTTCGACCTGTGCCACCTATGGGGAACCGCAAGTAGTGCCGATTGCTGAAGACCATCCTCAAAACCCGATTAATCCCTACGGTCAGTCCAAGCTGATGGTAGAACAAATCCTTAAAGACTATGACAAGGCCTATGCCCTCAAATCCATTCGTCTTCGCTACTTTAATGCGGCTGGGGCTGACCCCACCGGAGGAATTGGGGAAGACCACAACCCTGAAACTCATTTGATTCCGCTAGTCTTGGATGTAGCCCTTGGTCTGCGGCCGCACATCACGATTTTCGGCACAGACTATCTGACCCCAGATGGTACCTGTATTCGGGACTATATCCATGTTTCAGACCTCGCCGATGCCCACGTTCTGGGCTTGGAGTATTTGCTGAAAGGAGGCGAGAGTCAAGTCTTTAATTTGGGCAATGGCAGTGGATTCTCGGTGCGCGAAGTCATCGATATGGCCGAACAGGTCACGCAGAAGAAAATTGCTGTGGTCGAAGGCTTGCGTAGAGAAGGAGACCCTGCGATTTTGGTGGGCAGCAGCGCCAAGGTGAAGGCTGTCCTGGGCTGGAATCCGCAGTTCGCTGACCTGCACAATATTGTTTCCACCGCTTGGTCTTGGCATCAAAAACGGTTTGGGGCATCTTCATAACTCAGTGCCCATTCTTATCTCCAGGGTTAAATTGTGAAGATAGGTAAATTCCTGGAAGGCTTCATGTCTGGCTACCAGTTCGAATGGCTTGATTCTCTCTTGAATATCCCACAAGCCGACTGGGATCGTCTGGTAGGCCACCGTTCTCCTTTTTTGGAATGGACCTGGCTGGCGAGTTTAGAAAAGGCAGGGTGTGTTTCTGCCCGAGAAGGTTGGCAGCCCTGCCATTTAGTGGTGCGTAAGGGCAGGCAACTGGCGGCGGCAGCGCCACTCTATCTCAAGAGCCACAGCCGGGGAGAATTTGTCTTTGATCAAGCCTGGGCAGAGCTAGCCGAGTATCAGTTGGGTATTCGCTACTATCCCAAGCTGATTGGGGCGATTCCTTTCACGCCTGCAGTGGGCTATGAATTTCTGATCGCTGAGGATGAAGACCCGGATACCTTGACTCCCCTGATGGTTGAGGCCATTGACCAGTTCAGTCGTAAAACAAAATGTTCATGTACAAGCTTTCTATTTACGGAAGAAAAGTTTCGTCAGCGCTTGGAGGCTCTAGACTTTATTCCACGCATTGATTTTAACTATCAGTGGAGCAATGCAAACTACCAGGATTTCGAGGATTTTTTAAGTGTTTTTAATGCGAATCAGCGTAAAAATATTCGACGGGAACGTCGGGAGATGAAGGATATTGGCCTGGATATTCAGTGCTTCACGGGGAATTCTATTCCGGATGGTTACTATCGACGTATGTATGACTTCTACTCAGATACATGTAGAAAATTTAGTAACTGGAGTAAGTATCTAAACCGGAAATTTTTTGATTTGTTGGATGAGTCATTTCGTCACCGCACGGTATTTTTTGCGGCCCTTCATGGCCCAGAACCGATAGGGATGTCCTTCTGTGTCTTTAAGGAAGAACAGATGTACGGAAGGATCTGGGGGGCCTATGAAGATATCAAATTCTTGCATTTCAACTTGTGCTATTACGAAACTATCGATTGGGCTATTGCCCATGGTATTAAGCGTTTAGACCCAGGGACAGGAGGACAGCATAAACATAAAAGAGGATTTCCCGCGACTCCAACCTATAGCCTCCACCGCATTTATCCTGCCAACTTGAAAGATATTATTAAAAATCATCTGCTGGAGCGAGCTAATCCTTATTACTTAGAGCAATTGGTTTTGTTGAATGAAACCTTGCCGATGAAAGGACGGACTAGCTCTTGACTTGTTAATTTGTTGTTGCTTATTGATCCATTTCTCCTTAATCTAGTGCATTATCAGCAGGAATTGGTATTCCACATAGCCAGCACGTGTCAGGATAATGCTCTTTAATCTGCTGGCAGATTGGTCATCCATATGGTTTAACGTAGCAGAGTTTTCCGTTCTCGTCCCTTAGGAAACTTGAAAACTCCCTGAAAGGGTACAAATGGGGAATGTGTAGTAACAGATTGGTAGAATGTGAGGACGCAATAAAACGATCCTTTTCGGGAAGAATACATCATGGTGCAGTTGACTGGGCAGACTAAACTTGACATTCCTGGCCTTGACGCGGAACTTTCTAGCCAAGGTCCGCAAAAAATTCTCGAACGGGCCTTGAGTTTGTTTGATAATCTTGCCATTTCCTTCAGTGGTGCTGAGGACGTGGTCCTGATCGATATGGCCCATCGGATCAATAAAGATATCAAGGTCTTCAGCCTCGACACAGGTCGTCTTCATCCTGAAACCTATCAGTTCATCGATCAGGTTAGGAAGCGTTACGGTATCCCGATTGAGGTGATGTATCCGGACGGCGCCGAAGTGGAAGCGTTGGTAAAAGCCAAAGGTCTTTTCAGCTTTTATGAAGATGGACACAAGGAATGCTGCGATATTCGCAAGGTTGCTCCTCTGCGCCGTAAACTGTCCACGCTGGATGCTTGGATTACAGGTCAGCGCAAGGACCAAAATCCATCAACGCGGGCCAGTGTTCCCGTAGTTCAGGTTGATAATGCTTTTTCAACAGGCGAGAACCCTTTGATCAAATTCAACCCTCTTGCCAACTGGACCTCTGCTGATGTTTGGATGTACATTCGAACCTATGAAGTGCCCTATAACTCCTTGCATGAGCGAGGTTTTGTCAGCATCGGTTGTGAACCCTGTACGCGCCCTACATTGCCGAATCAACATGAGCGGGAAGGTCGTTGGTGGTGGGAAGATGCAGGCAAGAAAGAATGTGGCCTACACAACATTAATCAGACCACATAATTTATGCATCCTAACTATGAAGGTTCGTAGTGGCGGATGGTGGCGAAATAGGGAGAAAGCTTATCGGAGAAGCGGCACTATGGCTATTCGCAGAGTTGGAATTTTAGTTTGCGATGGTCTTTCATCAAGGGGTAACAGCGTTTTTGAATCCCAACGGAAGGATTATGTCTAGCTAATCATTTCAGTTTCTCTCTGGTTTGCTGGTTAGCCCTACGCAGTCCTATCCACGGTCCTCTGTTGCTGAGTGTCCAAGGGGGTCGGGTCCTTCCTCAGGGGATAACCCCTCAAGCCATCTTGAAGATTCTCCAAAGATTAGCCAGCAAAACCGAAGTGGATGTGCTCTCCCCATGTTTTGAGGCGGACGTTTATTATCGAGCTGATCTCCAAAGGCGGGGACTTATTCTCTGAGCAGGGGCTTGCCGGACATGCTGAGGTAAAAACTACGGCTCGATATGACGAGAACACAAATCGGCGATCAGTGAATCCTGCAAAGTCAGTGAAACACCGGATTGCAGTCAGCATGATGCTTAGAAGGAGAATGAGCAGGGCTGAGTAGCAAGCCTGCGGGATATGCACAGTCGATTTAGATCAAACTCTATCCCTAGGTGGTCTTGCCCTATGGAGACGCTATAGGTAGAATCTCTCCAGGGGACAGAGTATATCTGTCCATATGCGAAAAGCGCGGGTAGGTCCATGTACCTCAAGTGTTTGGAAGTTGACCACTTTAAATCCTTTGGTCCCTACGTAAAGATTCCCCTCCACGATGGATTTACGGTGGTTTCTGGTCCCAATGGTTCAGGAAAGTCAAACGTCATTGACTCCCTACTCTTTTGTCTCGGGCTTTCCACCACTAGAGGAATGCGAGCTGAAAAACTTTCTGACTTACTGCACCAAGGGGCAACCCGAGGCGAAGCGATAGTGACGGCTACCTTCGGTATTCCCGAAGAAGAGGGTTCAGAGCGGGAGTGGCAAGTACGACGTAAGCTCAAAGTGAATGGTCAGAACTATGCCAGCACCTATTACATGGATGACCAGCCCTGTACCCTGACAGAGCTGCATGAAGCTTTGGCCCTGCGACGGATTTATCCTGAGGGTTATAACGTAGTTCTCCAGGGAGATGTCACCGGAATTATCTCGATGAATAGCCGAGAACGTCGGGAAATCATTGATGAAATGGCTGGGGTAGCCGCCTTTGACCGCAAAATTGATGCAGCCCGTCGCGAGCTAGACGAAGTCGAAGTCCAAGAAGACCGCCTCAAAGTCATTCGACAAGAACTCCAAGATGCTCAGACTCGTTTGGCCGAAGAGCAAAAGAAAGCTCAAGCCTATAAGCAGTTGCGTTCTGAGATTGAGCAATTGGACCGCTGGGAAAGCATTCTCATGGTCCGAGAGCGGGTAATGCATATCGCTCGCCTTACCACCCAAATTGCCCAAGATGAAGCTCAACTGAAACAGAGGGCTAAGGAACTCAAGCAGCTTGAGGTCCAGATTGCAGAGCAAGAGGCCATCCTAGAGAAAGCCAATCAGCACATCAAAGAGATTTCTGAACAGGAACATCTCCAACTACAAACGCAACTCGCGCAACACAAGGCTCAGTTGAACCACTTGGAGCAATCCTTTCAAAGTCTGGAACAGCAAAAGCAGGAACGCCAGAGACTCCTCCGCAAGTTTGCTGCCGACCGTGACGAATTGGACATCCAGCAGATTAGCTATCAAGAGCAGAGGCAAAACCAGGCCGCACTTCTAGCTACCTGTCAGCAGCGAGTAGAACAAGACAAGACGCGGTTAGACCAAGCCCGTCAGCGCTTGCAAGAAGTATCGAGTTCTTCGGCCCAATGGCTTCAAGAACAAACCCAGCTCCGCCAAATCTTGGAAGAGCAACAAGCCTTTTACCAACCGCTTTGGCAACAAAATACGCAACTAGTCTCTCAGGCCGAGCAAGGAACAACTAAGTTAACGGAATATACCCAGGAAAAGCAGTATTTAACGAAGGTCTTAGCTGAACAAAGCGAGGCCCTCAGCCAACTGTGCCAAGCCCATAGCAAGGTCAGCGAAAGGCTAGAGCTTCTCCAACATGAACTGACCGAACTACGAGAAGCATCTCTCACCGAGACCACGAC
>CASBPW010000129.1 GCA_949127685.1 Candidatus Sivonenia alaskensis PMM_0068
GAGTTAAGCGTCGGCAGTGAGGTCAGTTTTGTTGAGGAAGAAGGCGAAAAGGGACCTCAAGCAAGCACGGTCAGGGTCCTCGAAAAGAACAGCCTTCACGGTTAGTCAGTACCCTTGGGGCCTGCGTTGTTTGGCTATGAGCACCCAGCGATCTCTTTTGAGGTGAGCACTAAGGAGGATATCCCGATGACAACAACCATAAAGAAAGAACACTTAGTCCGAGTTTTGGCAGGGCCCATCGTGCTTGAAGGTAATTTAACGATGCCTGATAAAGCCCAGGGGATCGTGCTGTTTGCCCATGGCAGTGGCAGTAGCCGACATAGTCCCCGCAATCGCTACGTTGCCCAAGTGCTCTCTGATACAGGATTTGCGACCTTGTTAATCGACCTGCTCATGGAAAAGGAAGAGGATGCGGAGCGATGGACCAAGCACCTTCGTTTTGATATTGGTCTTCTGGCAAGACGACTGGTAGGCGCTACCGACTGGCTCAAACAGAACGCCGAGACGGAACACCTTCGGATTGGCTACTTTGGCGCCAGTACGGGTGCAGCAGCGGCTTTGGTCGCTGCCACAGAGCGGCCTGAGGATATTGGTGCGATCGTTTCGCGGGGCGGAAGACCTGACCTGGCGGGTTCAGCCCTCAAACGGGTTCAGGCTCCGACACTCCTGATTGTAGGGGGGCATGACCTGCCGGTTATCGACATGAACCAAGCGGCCTTAGACCAGCTGCGGGTCCCAAAACGACTCACCATCGTTCCCGGAGCCACCCACCTTTTTGAAGAGCCGGGCACACTGGAAGAAGTCGCGCGGTTGGCAAGTCAGTGGTTTGGGCAGTACCTCCATCCCTAACGTGGGAGGCTTCTCACGAAAGAAATGGGGATCCTCGCCTGGATCGGCGACGTCATGCTAAGCCGAAGGACTAAATATCTAGCTCCATCGTATGGACGAGCTTGGTCCCGTAGGTTTCAATGAATTCCCGACGCGGTTCTACGCGCTCACCCATGAGAATCGTAAAGATCCGGTCCGCTTCTGCGGCGTCTTCAATATTGACCTGCTTCAGCGTACGGGTGGTTGGGTCCATCGTGGTTTCCCACAACTGTTGGGGCATCATTTCACCCAAACCTTTGAACCGTTGAATCTCGTACTTACGGTTTGCTGGCAGGGCATTGATAATTGCATTTTTTTCTGAGTCAGAGTAGCAGTAGCTCACCTGTGAATTGCGGCCTTCTCCTATGGAGACCTTATAGAGAGGGGGTTGAGCAATATAGATAAACCCTTGGTCTACCAAGTCCCGCTTATAGCGATAGAAGAAAGTCAGTAGCAGGGTGCGGATGTGGGCTCCATCCACGTCTGCGTCCGTCATGATAATGATGCGGTGATAGCGTAATTTCGCCCGGTCAAACTCTTCGCTTCGCAGCCCCAATCCCAGACCCGTAATCATGGCCTGGATTTCAGTGTTGGCATAGATGCGCCGGTCATCGGCCCGTTCAATGTTCAGGATTTTACCGCGCAGGGGCAGAATTGCTTGGAAACGGCGGTCCCGTCCTTGCTTGGCACTGCCGCCCGCGCTGTCTCCCTCTACCAGATAAACTTCTGACTTCTCTGGGTCGCGCTCAGAACAGTCAGCCAACTTACCGGGCAGGGTAGAAGATTCCAAAACCGATTTACGACGGACCAATTCACGGGCCCGTTTAGCAGCTTCTTCTGCTTCTGCCGCCCGCATCGCTTTTTCGAGGACCGCAGAAATGACTTCAGGATGGAAATCTAAGTATTCTCCAAGTTGCTCGCCCACGGCCCCATCGACAATTCCCCGGACTTCTGTATTGCCCAGTTTGGTTTTGGTTTGTCCTTCAAATTCGGGATTGGGCACTTTCACAGAAATGACACAGGTCAATCCTTCCCGGATATTCTCTCCGCTGAGGTTCTTGTCTGCTTCTTTGAGCTTGTTGGTCTTACGGGCAATCGCATTGAAGGTGCGGGTCAGGACTGCTTTTAATCCCTCTAAGTGGGTGCCTCCATCAATCGTGCGGATATTGTTGGCAAAACCAAGCACGTTATCGTTGTAGGCATCCCCGCACCACTGCAGGGCACATTCCACAACTACGGCATCCCGTTCCGTAGTCACAAAAATTACTTCTTTATGGATGGGCGTCTTCTCGCGGGTCATATAGGCAACGTATTCTTTGATGCCTCCTTCGTAGTAATAGACCTCCTGACGGACAGGCTCCACTCGATAGTCCGTGAACGTGATCTTCACCCCAGCATTCAGATAGCCCAATTCCCGGAGACGACCAGAAAGGGTATCGTAGTCAAACTCCGTCGTTTCCGTAAAAATCTCACTATCGGGCCAAAAGGTCACCATGGTGCCCGTTTCGCTGGAGTTCCCTAGAACTCTTATATCGCCCTGGGGAGCACCCCTTAGAAAAGTATGGGCAAATTCCTTGCCATTGCGCCGCACCCGTACCTCAAGCCTAGAAGAAAGTGCATTGACGACCGAAACGCCAACCCCGTGCAAACCCCCGGAAACTTTGTAGCCCCCACTCCCGAACTTTCCGCCCGCATGAAGCACGGTCATGACGGTTTCCAGGGCGGAGCGGCCTGTTTTGCTGTGAACTTCTGTAGGAATACCCCGACCATCATCGGTGACCATGACGGAGCCATCGGCATTGATGCTGACATTGATATTGGTGCAGTAGCCTGCCAGAGCTTCGTCAATGGCGTTGTCTACCACTTCGTAGACCAAGTGATGCAACCCTCGCGGTCCCGTAGACCCGATATACATCCCAGGTCGCTTGCGGACAGGCTCCAGGCCTTCTAGCACTTGGATCTGGTCTGCGGTATATGCCGGTTCACTCACGTTCGCTCTCCAAAAAATAAGACCCTTAAAACCACATAAAGGGGTTCAGGGGGTCCAAGAAACAATAAAAGGTTAAATTCACCCCTCAAGTATAGCACATCGGCCTTCAAGACGATTTTTTGGGCGTTTGAGAATGCTCTTCATGATCCTATACATTGCCTTGGACAGAACCCTGTACGCGCTGACCAAAAGTGAGGGATAGCGTCACTTCTTGATAGCCGGTGGGGAGCGGTGCAAAGGGAGCGCTCTGCTGTATGGTTGCCATGGCGCTACTGTTGGCGTCAGGATCCTCACTTTGCTGAATCACCTGGGTATTGGTGATCTCTCCGCTTTGGTTGAGCGTTACCCGGAGAATCGGCACGGTACTCGCCCTCCCCTTTGCCGGATTCCATGTCCGATTCAGGCGCTGAATCGTCTTTTCCTTAAACATACTCAAGGCTCTAGCATCTCGTTGGGGTGGTGCCTGTGGTGCCTGCTGTTCTACAACGCCTTGCACAATGGGAGAAGCATCTGCTTGCTGTGATGTTTCATCGATGGTTAGCTGTTGGCCGTTGGGGGCAGAGGTTTGAGGCTGCGAGGAAACAGTCGGCTCTATGGGCTCTGAGGGGGTAGGAAAAGTTTCTTGGACAGAGGAATGGGCTGGAGGAGTATAGGGTTTGGCTGGCCGTTTAAAAGGTTGGGACTTTGGGTCCACACTAGCTGTGGTGGTGGTAGGGGGAAACACAACGATGGAAGAAGGATTCACAGAACCTCCAAAAAGCCTGTAGCCTAACCAGAATCCGACAAAAGCGACCCCAACTAAGGAGACGGCGTAGAGCAGATAATTAC
>CASBPW010000130.1 GCA_949127685.1 Candidatus Sivonenia alaskensis PMM_0068
AGATGATGGTTATGCCGATGCTAAAGAATAATCCTGCATTTCATGAGTACTTAAAGGAGCGTAAAGAAGCAGCGGCGGCTAAGCGAGAAGAGAAAAAGCGCATCTCGTCAAAGAATGAGTATGCCATGTCAAGAAACTTAGCTATGCTTCGAGCAATACCTCTCTCATCTTGTAAAGTAGCTAGCGGGCATCTTGGGGGAGAAATGTACGGTCCATCGGCAGCGGAGCTACAGGTTCTGTCAACGTAAATGCTCCCTTCTCAATCCATTGCTTCAGTTCTTCGGCTACTTTTTGGGCGAGAAATAAACTTGATACCGGAGCCGTTTTAATTTTTTTACCTTGAATCGTTATCGACCCGGATTTCAGTTGGGCATAGCTCACTAAGCCAAAGGTAGGTCGCACTCTACGTGGGATAGAAAAATCCACCACCGGAGCCATGATTTCGCTATCGGGAACCGCCGCCCGTTCAATCACTTTCGGAGATAGTACGGGCAGAGGAATACCGACGCCCAGCATCACCGAGGTTCCATAGTTGTGGAAATGGCAGCCTCTGACCCAAGCACTTTGCATGTGCTTGGCATCTCCAATCAAAGCGAGGGTAGCGGCGGGGCCCAAAGGAGTGCCATTGGGCAGACGTTTTTGTAACGGGAAATGCTGGGTTCCTTCCCAGGCAATATAGCCCACCCCACCCCCTAAAAAAATTCGGGTGCCAATGCCAACGACTTCTAATTCAGGGTCATTCAACAGCGGAGAAATAGCTCCTGCATTCCCATAAACAGCATTGCCAAGATTGTTTTGAAGGGTCCCAAGATAGGTGTAGAGAGTCCGCTCCCCGCCATTCACCCCCACCAAAAAGTTCTGATAAGCATTGCGGGGATTGAACAGATAAAACTGATTGATGGAATCTTTGGTGATCGTAGTCTCGAAAGATTTGCGGGGGTAGCAATCATTGGCACTGCCGATTCCTCGAAAACGCACTTCCTTCCCTGCGATCAACTGTTCGATGACATGACCACCGCCATACTGCCATTCTTCTGTTTCCATAGGACCGGATGCGCGGGTAGCCGGTTGCGCCGCACCCAGAAATAGGTCCACAGCTCCAAAGCCACAGTAGACTTCTACATCATTCAGCCAAGCTTTAGCCAAACGAATTGGAGGGTCTGTATGACCGAGATTGAGAATCGCCCCTGATCCCTCCATCGCTTCAAAGCTGCCTGTAGTGATTACATCCGTCTGTTCATAGGTCTTTGGAATTCCTTCCCGAACAGCCATCTCTTTAATCTCTTGCACCGTGCGCACTCGGACCGTTCCATCCAGGATGCGTTCATTGATTTGGTCTAGGGTGCGCTGGCTCATGGTAAGGTCTGCAAGAAATGGAATAGGGTCTTTTCAAAATGTTCCGGTTGTTCAATTTGGGGCAAATGCCCACATTGATCTTTAATTACCAAGTGGCTTCTAGCGATATGCTTGCGAAATTGTTCCGCCCAAGCAACAGGGATCAATCCGTCTTCTTTGCCCCAATACAACAAAGTGGGGATATGAACTTGGCCAAGTTCTTCTAGACTAATTTTGCCTTCGGGTTTCATCCTTAGTAAAGCAGGAGCTGTGACTGTACCCAACATGAGATCCTGTAAAACATGAGGGTCCAAGGCTTCCGGGTTATAAATAGCTGAACGTACAATCTGGTCTATGATATTTAGTCCTTGATCGAGACGCACCTTGGGAGGACGGTCAATCATGCCCTCCAAGCCGGCACTGGCGACGAGGACCAAGGCTTTGACTTTTTTAGGATTGTGCAGATAGGCTCTCAAGGCTACCCAGCCACCCAAGCTGTGACCGATGAGGATAGCAGGTTCTTCAAGCCACTCTGCAAGATTGCGACCAATCCATTCAGGAGATAGTTTTTCTGGCATTGCTGATTTTCCATGCCCCGGCAGATCCAGGACAATTACTTGATATCCACGTTCAGCCAGTACTTCAGCCGTTTGCAACCAGTGACTAACGCCACCACCCATGCCATGCAGCATCACGACCATGCCTTTAAAGGGACGTGTGCCCGCAGAGAGCGCAAAGATGTTAACTCCTTGCCAACTCAAGGATTGTTCTAGAAATCCAATCATGATAGAAGGAGAATATTAGTGTTCTCGCTACCCCAGAGATCACCCGAAAAATAGTTTTCTGTCCTTCTCTTCCTCATGTTGGTGAGCCTATGGTGGTGTGGAGCAGCTAATCTACTGTAACTACTCACCGATCAACAGAATCCTAACTTATCTATCTTTTTCCTCTAACCAACCTTCAATTTCACTCACCAACCATTCCTGTTCAAAGGGATTCAAGCCAAAGGCAAAGGGATATTGTTTTGTGACGCTTCTGAGTGCGCAGTAGTAGACATCCCGTTCATTGACTTTGAAATTGGACTGGATTCTTGCACCTGTCAGCGCTTTAGTCTGTCCAGTTGCCTGATAGGTAAATAAGCCTTTGATGCCCCAGATAATTTCATAGGCATAGCGGTCTATATGAATTTTAGTCCGGCCTAAAATTGGCCAAAGAGATGAGCCTAAGAGGAAGAGTCCAACCACCCAGAAAGGGACGGAGAAGAGGGCAAAAAGGATAGAAGCGCGAGCCGCTAAACTCGACCAAACGATGATAAAGGTCAGCCAGATTCCCGCGAAGCCTAAACCGCCTAGATCACTAAGATTGAAATTTCGGCTGGGAATCTCGATATCTAGCTGTTCAGAGGTACGTTCCAATTGAACAATGGTGCCTAAGGGCTTGGCAGAATGTTTAACCTGTGCAGTTTTCACTGTTTTCAGCGAAGCTAAGCTGTTTCTCTTCTTCAGGAAGGTCAGCGCTTCCTCTGCGTCCCGAAAACGACGGTCCAAGCTTGGCTCCACCATTCGTTCTAGCCATTGTTTTAAGGGCTGGCCCACCCGCACTTGGCCTTGGAACTGGACTTTCAAATCCTTTTGGGGCAAGTCTGCTGGATTAGTCCCCGTCAGTAAAAACAATAACGTGGTTCCCAATCCATAGAGGTCCGAAGCAGGGACAGTCCTTCCGCCAAACTGCTCTGGAGGCATATAGCCATAGGTCCCCACCACCGTCATCGTTCGGCCAGAGGTTACTTCTGCTTGAACGGCCCCAAAATCTACCAAATAGACTTGCTGGTCTTCACCCCAAATTAAGTTGCTCGGCTTGATGTCCCGATGGATGACCGGAGGATGTTGACCATGTAAGTAGACCAAAATTTCTAAAATACTGGTGGCCACTTTTTCTACTTCAGCGTCATTTAATCGCCAACCTTCACGGACTTTCTCGGCTAAGGACATGCCCTGAATATAGTCCTGCACCAAACAAAAATAATTTCCTTCTGGCTGCTCTAACCAAAAAGAATCTTGATAGTGGGGAATGCGTGGATGGGAGAGACTTTTTAGCGTTTGGGCCTCTCGTTCAAACAGCTTCAGGTCTTGCCATTCCATGCCCTGACCAAAATACAGGGCTTTCACCGTAATCTCTGTACCCGTAGCGACGTCTTCTGCAAGCCACGTCTGTTTCCCCCCATTGGCTCCCAGGCGTTTCTTCAGTTGGTAACGGTCTTGCAGGCGAGTGGCATCATGAAGAGGCACAGCTGATTTTCATCCTCTTGGCAACTACTTTATTTGTAGCTGTTTAAAAGAGTACCCTTTTGATAAAAGCTAATGTCTTTACGTATCTATGGCAACCGCGTTTTAAAAACCCTTCCAGGCAAGGCTACCCGTCCCACCCCTAGTCGGGTTAGAGAAGCGGTATTCAATATCTTGCAAGGCCAGATCGAGGACTGTCGCTGGCTGGA
>CASBPW010000131.1 GCA_949127685.1 Candidatus Sivonenia alaskensis PMM_0068
CTTCTCTGCGGGCCACCTGCATCGATGCCAATTGCAGTTTTCCAATCAGATCTGTTGGAATACCCTCACGCATGTTGGGGACCTACCAATACCATCGAAAGCCGTTGAAAGCCGTTGGCGGATTTACTTTATTTTATCCGAGAGATGTTCTTGGTGGAAACAATCCGTTCCTTTATAACTTGTCAGCCCTCCGGCGATGAGGATTTTTATTGCTTGGTAGAGCGCTCTCAGTTAGGCGTTGCTTACCATACGCGCAGGATTGGACAAAGAGATAAGTTACGATGTAAGTGTTGTAAACATTTTATTTATGTCCCAAGTTGTTAGCGCTCGGCTGCCCGAGGAAACCGTTGAACGCCTTAAGCGCTTTGCTAGACGAATGGGGAAAACACCCAGCGAAACGGGGGCCATGCTTATTGAAGAATCTCTTCGGCAAGAGGAGTTCGCTTTGATTGATTTCAGAAACTCTCCCGTGGGACGACAGCCTTATTTGACCAATTCTGGGCTGGCAGTCTGGGAAGTGATGATGGTTGCCCAAGACTACAACCGGGATGTTGAAGCGGTTGCTCACCATTTCCAGAAACCTGCGGCCTGGGTAATAGCTGCTTTCAACTACGCAGAAACCTACCCTGACGAAATTCGCCTGGCGATGGAGGACAACTATGCGATGAATGCCAAGGCGCTCTCTCATCTGTTACCACAGACCCAAATCCTGGAAGTGCCTCGAACGGTATTTGAGAAGCAGCCTTAGTGCTTTCCTTTCTACTCGATGAGCAGATTTCTCCCCTAGTGGCTGAACAACTCACCCATAAGCGTCCTGACATCAGCATTCTTAGCGTTCAGACCTGGCAACAGGGAATTTTTCGGGCTACTTCGGATGAAGTACTCCTGACCGCTGCACGGGAGGCCGCGCTGACGCTCGTAACCTATGACTTGAGGACAATCCCGCCCCTGCTGAGACAGTGGGGAGATCTGGGCCTATCGCACGCTGGGGTCATCTTTATTGACCATCGCTCGATTCCCTCTAATCAGTTTGGGGCACTCGTTAAAACTCTGATTTGGTTATGGGATGCAGAGCATCAATTGCTATGGCTGAACCGTATTGTCTTTCTACAACCTCAAGCCCTATAACATCACCCTGTTCCACATTTTTGCTCTGATTTGAAGCTTGCGGATCATCATGCATCGCCAAAAGCCATAATGAGGAGCGTTTGACTTGAAAGGTAAATTATGGCCTACTGGCTTCTGAAAAGTGAACCCCACGTTTACTCCTACGCCGACCTAGAGCGAGATCAAAAGACGATCTGGGATGGCGTTAACAATAATTTAGCCCTCAAGCATATCCGCACGATGAAACCCGGTGATCTTGCCCTGATTTACCATACGGGCGACGAACGTCGAGCGATGGGCATTGCCGAGGTTGTCAGCGAGCCTTATCCAGACCCCAGCTTGAATGAACCGAAAAGAGCAGTTGTAGACGTAAAAGCAGTGCGTCCTCTAGTTCAACCCGTCACTTTGCAACAGGTTAAAGCGGATAGTGCCTTTGAAGGATTTGACTTAATTCGTATTTCTCGTCTATCTGTAGTTCCTGTTTCCGAAGAACATTGGCAGCACATCTTGCAGTTAGCCAGCGAGTAGCCCTCCTCGCCGTTACCTCTCCCCTCCATTACCCTCCGGGAAACGTGCGGGGTTCTGGGGGCAGCATTTTTGTGTAAGCCCTCTCTATTTTGGGGGTCTACTGTATAAAATTCTCCCCGTCACGCAATGAATCTAACCGTTTCAATAGAGAGCGGGTCTCTGAACGAGGTAGGAGTGGCCAACCATCTCGCTCTTCCATTTCTTTCAATAGAGCGTAGAGTTCTCCCCGATTCTGAGGGAGCGAGGCTATGTAATAGTGGTCTCGAATTTGGCCGTGTAGGGTTTCTAGAAAACGGAGCAACTCCAAAAGACCCATACAGTCATTTTGGCGTTCTTTAGCCACATCGATCAGGGTTTTATAGACCTCAGCCAGTTCTTTAGGTACGAAAGATTGCTCCAAGGTTGCTCCAAAACTATGTACTTCTTGAGGATAGGGGGTCTTCATGCCTCTATGTATAGTACCCGCTTGTCGTAAGCTGGAACATTGGAATGCATCGTGAAAGGGAATCCATGAGCACCATTCGTGAACTCCATCAACAGCTAATCCAGCGGGAAATCAGTGCTGTTGAACTGGCAGAACAAACTTTTCAACGGATTTCTCAGGTAGAACCTGAAGTCCATGCTTTCTTGACGCTGACCCGCGAGCGGGCTTTAGCCCAAGCCCGGCGCGTAGACGAAAAAATCCGGGCTGGAGAAGCCCTCAGTCCCTTAGCAGGCATTCCCGTTGCGCTTAAGGACAATCTTTGTACGATTGGGGCACCGATGACTTGTGCTTCCAAAATTTTGCAAGGGTATATGCCTCCCTACGAGTCTACGGTTACCCATAAGTTGGATGAGGCTGGGGCGCTCTTTATAGGCAAAACCAATTTAGATGAATTTGCCATGGGCTCCTCTACAGAAAATTCTGCCTTTGGGCCTTCTCGTAATCCATGGAATACTCGTTGTGTACCCGGCGGTTCTTCCGGTGGCTCCGCAGTAGCGGTCGCGGCGGGCGAAGCCGTTTATTCCCTGGGCTCTGACACAGGAGGGTCGATCCGTCAGCCTGCTGCGCTTTGTGGCGTAGTCGGGCTTAAACCTACCTATGGTCTAGTCTCCCGTTACGGCTTGGTTGCCTTTGCTTCATCCCTTGACCAAATTGGACCCTTTGCGCCAACGGTAGAAGATGCCGCATTGGTCTTACAGACCTTGGCAGGCCATGACCCCAAGGATTCCACCAGCCTCAGGGTTGAAATTCCGGATTACACCCAATCCCTTATCCCAGACCTGAAGGGAGTTAGGGTCGGAGTTGTCCGCGAATTTTTTGGTCCAGGCACCGATCCAGATGTCCAGGCTGCGGTAGAGAGTGCCATTCAAACCCTGAAAGAGCTAGGGGCTTCGGTTCAAGAAATTTCTTGCCCTCGGTTCCAATACGGTCTCTCGGTTTATTACATCATTGCGCCCTGCGAAGCTTCTGCTAACCTCGCTCGTTATGATGGGGTGCGCTACGGTTTCAGAAAAGCTGCCGATTCCCTGATTCCGATGTACTCGGAAACACGGGATGAGGGGTTTGGCCCTGAAGTGAAACGAAGAATCATGATCGGCACCTATGCCTTATCCGCTGGCTATTACGATGCGTACTATCTCAAGGCCCAAAAAGTCCGTACTTTAATCAAACAAGACTTCCTAGAGGCCTATCAAAAGGTCGATGTCCTTGTCGGTCCGACTTCTCCCACTACGGCTTTTGAGTTTGGGGCAAAAGCCAGTGATCCTCTGACGATGTACCTTTCCGATGTATGCACGATTCCTCTGAATTTGGGAGGCGGGGCTGGGATCAGTATCCCGTGTGGGCTTGATCGTAAAGGGCTACCGATTGGGCTGCAGATTATGAGCGATGCCCTTCAGGAGTCTAAGTTGTTCCGTGTTGCCTATGCCTACGAGCAGGCTACGGATTGGCATAAAAGGCACCCCAGCTTATAGAGAGACCCCCAAGCCATTTGATAGGTTTGACGGACCCATACTCAAATCGGTCACAATCCAATGTCCACGGGATGGGAGATAAGCTGCTCTGCCTACCTGATTTAATTCATGGACAGCCCGAAAAATTTGCCATGGTGCCAAGTCGAGGTCACGGCTTAATTGCACAATAGACCGGGGTCGGGTAGCCAGCTCGGCATAGATTTTTTCTGCAACTATCTCTTTTGCTGTGACGGCTTCTCTAACTAAAATTTGTTCCATCTCTCGAACCCCTTAAATACCTATAGGACTTACGCATTGACAAAGGGCGGGAAATATGGTGACTCTATGTTAGTTTTGTAGCCCCGAGAAAACTATTGTGAGAGAACCGTCTAAGCCCTCGACTGCTAAGTGTACTTGCACTCTGTACATCTTGTTTTTATTGGCAGAACCGAAATATGTGAGTTGTGTTCGCCTGTCTGAGGTGATGGAGGGTCTGAGTCATGACAGTGTGAATCGTTTTTTGCTGCGCGAGCGCTACACGCCACGAGATCTGTTCGATGAAGTGAAAGAGCATCTGATTCTGACTGGTGGCATTGCCAGTGGGGATGACAGCGTGTTGGACAAGGCCTACAGCGACCCCGAGAAGACGGACCTAATAGGCTACTTTTGGTCGGGTAAACACAAGCGGACGGTCAAGGGCATCAATCTGATTACCTTGTACTACACCGATATCACAGGCACTTCCTATCCGGTTAACTTCCGCATCTATGACAAACGGGAGGGCAAAACCAAGAACGACTATTTTCGCGAGATGGTGAGTGAGGTGAAAGAGTGGGGCCTGGAAATGGCTTGGGTAACGGGCGATTGTTGGTACTCCAGTATTGAGAATCTGAAGTTTCTCAGAAACGAGGAAGTGGGTTTTCTGTTTGGCATCGCCGACAATCGAAAAGTTTCTCTGCAGAAGGGTACTGAAGTCCAAGTGCAAACGCTGACGATTCCTGAGTCTGGATTGGTGGTTTATCTCAAAGAGTTTGGCTGGGTGAAAGTGTTTTGCCAGAACTTCAAAAACGAGGTTCGGCATTACATCCTGTTTTTGCCCGATGAAGACCACTTGAGGCGACTGGATCGCTCAGACTTTCGAAGGGTGCACGATTGCCATTGGCAAATTGAGAGTTTTCATCGAGTCATTAAGCAGGTTTGCAACATTGAACGGTTCCAGGTGAGAACGGAGGCAGCCATCAAGACCCATTTCTTCTGCGCGCTGCAAGCCTTCTGTAAGCTGCAAACTATGCGAGTTGAGGGCTTGATTGAGAACCTGTATCAGGTGTCAAGACAGCTATTTATTTCTGTGATCCGTCAGTTCATTTTGGAAAACCTCGCTAAGCCAGTCGCTACTTGACCACATATATTGCTATTTTTGTCAATGCGTAAGTCCTATGTTCTTTCCTCTCGAAGGCTCAATTTGACCTTGCCGTTCAATATTTCGCATTATCTTTTACACAAAACCCGCAACCAGTTGGAAGAATTTAATTTCAGAAATAATGGTTGAAAGGCCCGAATCATATAGCTTTTTTCTCCTACTTTGCGGTCTATGACAGCTACGCTTCCCTTGGGCCATCTAAGCCATTTTTAGCCCACGCTCAATCACTAAGCAGGAAAATCAAAGGTCGAACATCCTCTTCAGCCGTCCATTCCCAATAACGCACCAGAATCTGGTACAC
>CASBPW010000132.1 GCA_949127685.1 Candidatus Sivonenia alaskensis PMM_0068
AGCGAATCGAGAAAGTCATCTGGCCCTGCCCAAACAATATGAAGCGCCTTGCTGTCAGCTCCCCCAGGGCCAACTTTGTTGGCATAGGCATTAATTTGATCGCGTAAGCCGGGTAGGTCTATCTCCTTACCCAGAAAAAGGCTGAGATCATCTTCATTAGTGTTCCCTTTACCCGTTGTTGCACCGGCAAACGCAAAGTTATTAGCTCGATCTAAGCTGAAGGTAGGGCCAAGCTTCTTCGCTAGAGATTCAACAGCCAATTCTCCATTAGATAAACGTCCTGGAGCATAGGGTGGTTGAGGGATGGGTAATCCAAAGACAGACGTGAAATCAGAGAAATTTCCTGTATCAGAGAGGCTATCCCCAAAGACAAAGATTTCTGATGGAGTCACTATTTTAGGATTCACTGTAAATTGGCTGACAATCTGGGGTTGGAGAGCCGCAATTCCTGCGGGGTCGGCGTTTAGTTCCGCTTCTGTGTAGGGGGCAATGCCATAGGTAGTCACAGTCAGCTTTTGGCTGCTTTGATCGATATCAAAAGCAGTCCAGCCATAGGTATGACCGGCCACATAATCTCCTTGGAGCAAGGTGGCATCAATCAATCCCTGAGCCACAGGCAGATTGGCATTCAAACCAATAGGGTCGTAACCCAACGGTGCAAGCTGAGCATTGATGAGCTGCTTGAGAAAATCATCCTTGTCATTTACGATGCTATCGGAATCATTGGCCACAGGCAGGGCATCGTAAAAAGCTTTCTGGTTAGGGGTGACCAGACCAAGACTTGCGGCATTATTAACGAGTGTGGGTCCTAAGGGTGCATCAAAGCCCACGGAACCCGTGACGATTTCAAAGGCATTGGTAGCCTTTTGGGTCTGGCCGGGCCCCTCTTGATAGGTGAGGTTATTGACCAAGGTGCCGTGGAGATCAGCAGTGACAAAGACCACGTTATTGATGTGGTTGACATCGATGAATTTCAGCAATTCGGTCCGCTCTGCGGCATACCCTTCATAGCGGTCGGAAGCCGCCGTAACCCCCAGATTTTGGATAGGCTCAGGCAAATTGACAAATTTCCAGGTAACCCCATCATGATCGGCTTTGAGCAGATCCCGTTTTAAATCCGCTAACTGCTGATTTCCCAAAAGAGTACGGCGAGGGGTGGGTTGCCCGGTTGCGGGATCGATGTCGAAGGAACGAGCCAGAAAGGCACCGACTTGAGCTGGGTCAGTAGGATTGGCTACAGGGCTTAGTTCTTGGTCTCGGAACGACCGAGCATCTAGCGTAAATACGGCGGCATCCTGACCATAGGTATTGGCGCGATAGAGTTTTTGCTTGCCAGCCGTCCGCGGATCGCCCGTATCACCGTAAAATTCATTACGAATAGGATTGTATTCCTGAAATGCCTGGACGCCTGTTTCAAACAAAGGCGTGTCGTTAATTAGTCCCGTGGTGATCCCAAAGCGGGAATCAGAAGCAGCAGGGGCCCCTCCCGCAAAGTCATTGGTAACTTCATGGTCATCCAGGGTGGAGAGAACAGAGGTAGAAGCCCTGAGGTCTGCCAAGGTATTTAAGCCCAAACGGCTACTATAGACTTCGTTATGCTTGGCCCGGAATTGATCGAGGGTCTGGGCTTGGGGTATCGGTACATCGGGAGAAGCGAAGTCCGCATAAATCGTATCGCCAAGCTCAACGAAAAAGTCCAAGTTACGCTCAGGAGCATTACGAATCGCAGGATAGGGGCTCAATTCACCGCGCCAGTCACCGGAAACTCCAAAATGCAGTCCCGTTTTCGTCCAGGGATCGGCAGCAGTCTTGAACTGACCGCTGGCTGTATTCCCGTTTGCATCGGTTACCCGATAGAAGTACTGGGTACCAGGGGAAAGGCCCTGCACTTCGTGTTTCACGGGGAGCAAGGGGTCTGTGACAGTCTGGCAAAAGGTGCCCAGAATACAACTGAAGTCGGAGTTCGTTGCATACTCAAAGCTGACCAATCCAGGAGTCGTGCTGCGAGTCCATAGGACTGTTGAGGTTTGGGTGGTATCTCCAGAAGCTACTTGATTCGGAAAGGCACTATTCATAAAGACTGATTTCCTCTAAGTAAAAACCAAATTCCCAGCATTTAACGAAGTCGCCTAAAAGCCTAACAGAACCGCTAGATCTTTCCCAAACGCCTGAATCAAGGTATCTGCTCCACTTTGACTCAGGATGATGTCTTTAGACGATAATCCCAGCCCAGAAAAAGCAATGATATCAAAACCTACTTGAAAGTCTGCGATCGTATGGGCAACAAAAAGTCTTGACCTGCCTTCGGAACGGGATTAACGCCCACGCGCGGATCGACCTTGAGCGGATTTTCCAATGTTAGGAGAATCATTTCATTGTTATCGATGGCAGGAGGCCGCCCCAGAGAGAACGGATAGTTGTTGTCATTGGCCACGAGCAGCGTGTTTTTATCCATGACCAGGACATTTTCGATGGTCTCAAAAGGAAAGCTAAAGGTGGTTTTGCCATCTTTATTGAGGTCATGGGGGTCTTGGATATGGAGAAGATCTACCACTTCCTCTTTGGCAAAGAAGCCATCGGCATCTTTCTTAGAGAGGTCTACTTTAAAAATTTTCTTGAATTTGGCTGCCTCGCCTTGATTCGAGTCACGCTCAATTACCAGATACTCATCCCTATTGACGACGGTAAAGTCACCCATGGCATTACTCGGACTTTCCAAACGATAGTAACCAAGCAGTCCCTGGAACTTATGGGAAGCTATATCCACCTCGTAGACCCGTAAAGCATTCGTAGAATCTCCCACCACAG
This sequence comes from Candidatus Sivonenia alaskensis PMM_0068, assembly GCA_949127685.1. Lineage (GTDB taxonomy): Bacteria > Cyanobacteriota > Cyanobacteriia > Gloeobacterales > PMM-0068 > Sivonenia > Sivonenia alaskensis. The sequence continues at coordinate 2,809 of CASBPW010000132.1, forward strand.
GACCTTCTAACAGAGCATAGAGTTTGGTCCGGTCTGGACTAATGGCCAATCCCTCAAAGCCTTTAGAGCGTCCTAGATTGGAGACTTTTTTTCCTGAGAGAACTTCTGGGTTCTGGGGTGAGCGCACCAGATCTTCCGTAGCCTGGGCCCGGACCTTAACCCCAGTGCCGGGGAAATCGGTAAAGTAGCCATCCACGCCCAGCTGAATAAACTGGCGATACTCCAGCTCTGGGTCACCCTTATAGTCGGCAGCTAGGTAGCGGCCTTCGTTGCGGAAAGTATAGGGATGGACCAACAAGTTGGCAGCATGAGCGTCTTTGACCAAAGAAGTGGGAGGCATTAGGGTTTTGTCTGCATCATTGACCGTGCCATCTCCATTCACATCATCGGCCTGCCCGTCACCATTCGCGTCCGTCCCTTTCACAGAGACAATCATCCGTTTCCAGGGACCAATCCCATCGGCATAGCGAGCAATTTCCCGGAGGCCCTTGGGTGTCCGCAAATCGCCATAGGTACGGGGATCACCACTAACCACAAAATCATAGGGTCTCGTTTCAATCAGCGTGCCCTTGAGGGCAACATCTTTTGCCTCCAACAGCTGGATCAGTGGCACATCAATCAGTTGGTTGAGTTTCTTTAGGTTGCTCACTTCAAAAGACTGGATAAACACCCGACTGGGGTCCGTGAAGTTGTTGCTCTTCAAGATAGCTACGAGAGGTTGTTCCAGGGACAAGCCAACGGAAGCGTGGTAGGTAGGATGTTTGGTTTCGGGATAGATACCGATTTTGCGTCCCGTGTCTGCTTCGACCTGCTTGACAAGATCAATAATTTCTTGGAGGGTAGGAATTTCAAACTGACCATTGAAGGATTGATCTCGGAAGGCAAGCCGCTCTTTGGCCTTTAAGGTCTTGATTTCCGCGAGGGTGAAATCATCGGCAAACCATCCCGTTTCCGCTACTCCATCAATGGTTTTCGTGGTGAAGCGGTCCGCAAATTCTGAATGATCTGCAACGTCTGTAGTCTCTTGGATGTTGATTTCGTGGCGAGCAATCAACACTCCGTCCTTAGTCGAAACCAAGTCGGGTTCAATAAAATCAGCCCCTAGCTTAATCGCTAGATTATAG
>CASBPW010000133.1 GCA_949127685.1 Candidatus Sivonenia alaskensis PMM_0068
AGACTCGGCATGTAAATGAGTGAAATAGGATAGGTCATTACGGACAATGATCAAATGCATAAGTTTTTCATGAGCGATATCGAATTGTTCAATTGCTTTTCCCTTGGCTGAAAGAACCTGAACAGTCAGGATCTGAGGTTTGCCAGCAGCTAAATTTGTAGAGGGAGTTATCGTTAATTGTTTGGCCTTTACTTTTTTGTACTTGCTTTCGTTATGGTTGCTATGACCGCCTGAATGATACATGGAGTCCATCTCAGACCTGGCCTCTTGGGCGAAGGTTGGAGTTAATAAAGAGAGCCCCAATAAGCCGACAGCACTAAGGGCAAGAACACGTTTCATGAGCAAGCTTTCCTCAGGTTATTAGTTGGTGAAGAGAGTAAGTGCGTGGACTTAAAGCTTAAACGTAAAGCGGGAATTGAGTTTCTTACCTGAAATCGTGGAAAGGGCCACTACTTTGTACTCACCCTTGGCCACTTTAGTGAGCACACCTGTGTAATGCCCATCCCCATACTTCAGGGGTAGCGCTATTTTTTGACCATCAGGAGTACTGATTTGCAGTTTTACCATGGCCTGAGTAACTACTTTCTCCTTGGGGTCGGTGATGTAAAGATCTAAATGAGTAGCTTTTACTTCTGGCTCTACTACTAACTCAAAGCTGTGCTCATCAACCTCGACGGATTGGCCACCATGTTCCGGCTTGCCATGGGCAAAAGCGGGAACTGTTAGTGCTAGTAAAACAGCTAGAGTACTCAGGGGTTTACGCATATACAGGTGCTCCTTTGAAATTGTATGCAACTAAGAACTACACTTGTTCCTCTTTCTACTTTCTTTTGATCAGGACCTCCTCCAGCCCCATGTCGGCACGCTCTTCTTCGGAAAGACGAGGTGCGTCGCGGGAACCAAAACGTTCGAAAAGGGCAGGAATAACCACCAGGGTGAGGGCCGTTGAGGTAAACAATCCACCAAAAACAACCACCGCTAGCGGCTGAAGGATTTCTTTCCCGGCTCCGGAACCGAGCATTAGAGGAAGCATCGCTAGAGCAGCGGTCAGGGCCGTCATCAAAACGGGAGAAAGCCGCTCCACAGAACCTTCTATCAGAGCCTCTCTGAAGCCTTTTCCTTCGGCAAGTTGTTGGTTATAGGTGGTGACGAGGATAATGCCATTGCGATTAGCGACTCCGAAGAGGGTGATAAATCCGACCAGAGAGGCCACGGAAAGGACCCCGCCTCCGATAAAGACCGCTACAATCCCGCCAATGAGCGCTAGGGGTAAATTTGCCAAGATAAGAAGCGTTGAGCGGAAAGAGCCCACCGCCTGGTAAAGCAAGAAAGTGACCCCGACCAGCGCTAGAGCACCAAACAGCAATAATTCTCGAGTAGCACGCTCCTGAGCCTCGAACTGCCCACCATACTCGATGTAGTAGCCCGTTGGTAATACCACCTCTTGGCTAATCTTTTGTCGGGCTTCGGCAATCAAAGAGCCAATATCTCTTCCACTGGCATTGGCTGAAATAACGATCCGGCGCGAAACCTTCTGCCGGTTGATTGTATTCGGTCCCTGGTCAAGGGTTAGGCTAGCCACCTGGGAAAGGGGGATTTTTTGCCCTGTGGGCGTGTCGACCAGCAGGTCCCGAATCTGTTCCGGTTCGTCCCGCGCTTCCGGCGTCAGCCAGACCACTAGATTAAAGAGGCGTTGGTCTTGGAGGACTTGGGAAACAGCTCGTCCATTAAAGGCAGTCTCAATTGTTTCCGCCAGTTCACCAACGGTTAAACCATAGCGGGCCGCCTGCTCTCGATTAAAACGAACCGAATATTGCCTCACCGGGATCTGGGGTTCCACCTGCAAATCCACTGTGCCAGGAACACTCTGCATGACTTTAGAAACTTCCTGGGCCTTGGTGCGTAATATGTTTAAGTCTGGACCAAAGAGTTTGATGGCGATGGCTGAGCGGGTTCCAGAAAGCACTTCATCAATACGGTGGGAGATGAAGCCACCCACATTGACAGCCACTCCAGGAAAGCGGTCCAGCTCTTTACGAATCGTGTCTAGGACCTGCTCGCGGTTCTGGGCACTTTCAGCGATTTGGACATCTAGTTCTCCAAAATTCACACCCCCAGCATCGTCATCACCCAAAGCTCTTCCTGCCCGGAACTGAGCTGTTTCAATTTCCGGATGTTTTTTTAAGGAGTTCTCCATCGCAATCCCCAACTGCTGGGTAGATTGCAGGGAGACCCCAGGCAACTGAGAAACGGCAATTATCAAACTACGCTCCTGAAACTCCGGTAAAAAAGTCGTCCCTAAAAAAGGCAAGAGCGCTAGCGAAGCCCCGAAAGCAAGGGCAGAACTCGCTAGGACAGGGACAGGATTGCGGAGGGCGAAAAGTAAGATTGGACGATAGAGTTCTTTGAGTTTCTTTACCGTCCAAGTTTCTTCTTCTGGCAGGTTGCGGTTGGCTAAAAATACGTAGCAAAGTGCTGGAGTGACGGTGAGCGCAACGATCAAAGATGCCAGAATAGACAGCACATAGGCTAGTCCCAGCGGCGTGAAGATTCGTCCTTCCACTCCGGAGAGGACAAAAATAGGCGCAATCACAATACATAAAATCAACGTTGCGAAGACCACGGAGCTTCGGATTTGGACAGACCCCTGAAAGATGACCTGTAAGGGAGGAGCTGGATTTTCTTTGAATTGGTTTTCTCTCAGACGGCGGTAGACATTCTCTGCATCAATGATGGCGTCATCAATCACCTCTCCCAGCGCAATGGCCAATCCCCCCAAGGTCATCGTGTTTAGGCCAATACCAAACGCATTGAGGACTAAAATCCCTAGCACCAGCGACAGGGGCAGGGCGGTAAGGGTAATCACCAGCGTGCGCCAGTTGCCTAAAAACAGGACGAGTACAACGGCGACAATAATTGCTCCATCCCTCAGCGCTTCGACAACATTGCCGACCGATTTCTCGATAAAATCTTCCTGCCGGAAAGTCGCGGTTACTTGAACATCCTTAGGCAGTGTCGTCTGAATTTCGGCCATAGCTGCTTCTACGGCTTTGGTCACGGTAGGAGTATCGGCGAAAGGCTGCCGCGTCACTGTGATAATCACTGCCTCTTGGCCATTCAGGGAGGCGTCCCCACGTTTTACCCCAGCTCCTGTCTGGATCCGAGCCACGTCGCCTAACGTCACCGGAATCCCTCGGCGGACGGTCAATACAGAATTTTTCAAGTCTGCTAGAGAAGTAATCCGACCAACTCCTCGGATCAGAAATTCTTGGTCCGGAGTCGTCAGAAAACCACCCGGAGCATTGACATTGGCATTCTTGACGGCCTCGGTAACTTGAGGAAGGGTGACGTCAAATTGTTTAAGCCGCTCCGGTTGAACAAGGACTTGATACTGTAAATCTCCCCCACCGATGACCAGAACACGGGTGACTCCAGGAACGGCCAACAAACGATTACGGATCTGCCAGTTAGCCAAGGTTGCTATTTCCAGCAAATCCGTAGGCTTTTGCACTTTCGCTTTGGGGTTGATGGTCACTGCATATTTAATGACATCTCCAATCGGAGAGCTGATCGGCGACAGCGAGGGCGTACTGACCCCCTGCGGCAGGCGAGGAGCCACCTGCTGGACCTTCTCTGTAACTAATTGTCGGGCTCGAAAAGGGTCCGTGTTCCAGTCAAAGACCGCTGTGATCACTGAAAGACCAATCGCAGAGCTGGAGCGAATATCCGTCAAGCCAGGAGTCCCATTAAGAGCACTCTCTAGGGGTAAAGTAACCAAAGATTCCACCTCTTCAGGGGCCAATCCAGGAGCCTCAGTTTGCAGGACAACCTGAGGCGGCGCAAAGTTGGGAAAAACATCCAGCGGCATCCGCACCACGGTGTTCACTCCCACGACCAAGAGCGCTACAGATACCAGAATGACCAGCCAGCGTTGGGTTAAGGACCAAAGAATCAGACGGTTCATATTCTTCCCCTAACGTTTGGAACGGACAACGGAGTCGGGCTCCTCGGTGGGGCAATTGGAAATATTCGAAGCGGGGGGACTATTGTTCTGTTTTGCTACGCGCATTCCGGCCAAGAACGCCCCGAGCAACAGCAAGATTCCTCCCATGCCCCAAACCCAAACGGGCAAAGCTTGAGCAGCAAAGTTCTTTTGTGCTGGTTGGGGAGCTGTTTTCTGCTCGGCTTCCGTTGCTTTCTCTGCGGAAGTGCCACCCTTGAGCGCCTGAGCACGCAGTTGAAAAGCGCGTTCACTGACGACCCTATCGCCAGGGAAAACACCGTCTTTTACTTCAATCCAAGGACCGTCGCTCTGACCGAGGATAACTTGTATGGGCTCGAAAGCATCTCCATTTTGAACGTAGACCACTGGTTTACCATCTATATCGAGCACCGCTGAACGGGGAATAACGGTAACGGGCTGAGAGCGTTTACCCGTAGTCAGTCGGAGCGTGGCGAACATGGCAGGCTTGAGCAGTCCCCCAGGGATGTTTAATATTGCCCGTACGGCCAGCGTTCTGGTCTCAGGATTAATCGTTGAATCTAAGCTGCTAATTCGTCCTTTGAAGATTTTGCCTGGATAACTCTGGGTAACAACCTCAACGGGTTGACCGACTTGGACCCTGCTCAGGTCTTTTTCATAAACCTGAGCGGTTGCCCAAACTTGCCCTAAGCTGACTACTTTAAACAGCATCTTGCCGGGCTCAACCGCTTCACCCGCGGTCACTTTCTGGTCTGCCACCATCCCTGTAATCGGAGAAGCTAAAACAACGCGGCCATCACTACGGGCCGAAACGCCTCTCTGTCCCAGTTGAGCAAGGCGATTGTTCAGCAGTGCGTTGCTGAGCTTGAGCTGAGTGCGGGCTGCTTCTAACTCTGTCTCAGCCTGACGAAGTTCTGCTTCGGCAACCTCATAATCTTTACGGGGCGAAATTTTCAGGTTGACGAGTTCCTTGGCCCGCTCATAGTTACTTTGGGCCAGTCGCAGTTGTGCCTGTGCTTGAGCAATTTGCGTGCGTCCTTGAGCCTGAGCACGCTCAGTTTCCACAGCTAAGGTTCGAATTTCGGAACTATCGAGGACCGTTAAACTTTGACCAGACTTGACTGCCTGCCCCGGCTGGACCGATAGACGCAAAACCCTTCCCGAAACTGGGGCATTGACCTCAGCGGTCTTGCCAGGAATAGCCTCAATTTGGCCATTGACCTGCAAACCTGTGGTCAGGGTTTGTTCCTTGGCAGGTAAAACCTTGAGTCCTATGGCTCTCTGAATATCTGGTGCAACCGTGATCTGTTCTGCACTGTGTGTATTATTTTCAGCCCCCTGGAATTTATCGTCATCATGACCACCATGAGCCCAGGTTGGACTCGTGCCTGCTCCCAAAAGAAGTAAAGACACCACTACAGTCTTTAACATCCTCTGAGTGATTCGATATTCTGGCTGATCCAAGAGCAGGGAGAAAAACACTCGATTTATGTTTTGCATTATCTGCAAAATATAACCTGCTGCCGGATTTTGGTCTAGGGGCTAAGGAAGATTCAATAGGTGTGGGAGTTCTAAGACAAGCCAAGCCAGAAGCAGCGGAGTGAGGACTGTTAGTCCTAGTAAATAAGTCTTTTCCCCAAAAAGCTTGATTGGTTTTGACCCATTTTTATGCAGGCGGACCAAATTTTCTACCCGTTCTTCCACCATGGCTGCCTCTAGCAGTCCGGCTGCAGCGATTGGAGGAGGAGACGAAGGTGTAGCTACTACTTTTAACAGACCCCGAGCCAGGGCAATCGGCTTACCCGTTATAGCAATCGCTAATTCATCGGTCGCCAGTTCGCGCTCCCGCAGGAGATAGCGAAACGCCGACCAACTACTGGGCAGAAAAGCCGTAGCCCCCAGAAAAGCGGTGGAGACAAGCGCAATCAGATTGTCACTACGCGATACATGCGCCAGTTCATGCGCCAAGACCTGTTCCAGTTCCACCTCGTCGAGATGGCTATGGAACCACTGGGAGATGTAAATTCTAGGTCTAGTGATACCGATAGTTAAGGCAATGGGATGGTCTACTTGGAGCGTATAGATTTCAGGAACCTTGGTTAGCCCAAAGGATGAAGCCAAGCATTCTACCGTCTGCTGCATCGATAAGGGCACAGGAGTAGACCAGCAGATAAGTTTTTTCTCGAATCGACTTTGCTGAAAGAAAAAACCAGCAACAAATCCTGTGGATAGGATGCCCATCGCAGTCAAAAACCACAAGGGGAGACATAGGGCGTTAGCGTGCAGTCCACGCATATCATCATGCAGATGGGCCAGCGCTAAAACGGCAACGGTAGCAGGAACCAGTAGCGTGACATAGCGCATAGGTATTTTCGCTACTCCCTCCTGCATCAACCAACTCGTGGACAGGAGGGTAAATCCATAGATAGCTAGAGCTAGCCATAGAGGGTTAAGAATAGCAACGTCCACAAAGGTCATGGATTTTTAATCCTCATCCTCTAAAGCGGCAATTTTATCTATCAAATCAGGAGATACCTGAGCGTTCTCTTGCTGGATAAAGTTGGAAACTGCGGCGGGAAAGTCTTGGGTCAACGCTTCCAATAGGTGATGAACAGACTGCTCAATAAACTTCTCGCGGGAAATCGTAGGTAGATAGCGGTAAGGTTTAGTGCTCCCGTCCATTACAGAGAGTAGACCCTTAGTGGTTAACCGACCCATAGTACAAACCACACTCGAATACGCCAGCTTTGCCCCATTCGGCATCCGTGAATGCACTTGCTTGGCAAGGACTGGTCCTTCTAGAGCCCAGACTTGCTCCATGATCTCAGCTTCCTGGTCGCCCAAAAGCTTCCTTAACCCAGGCTGGTTGGTCCGCACATAGGTATGCTTATCTTCATTCGCCATAGAGCACCACTACCCAATACGCTATCCAGTTATGTTGACTGCCATATTTTCTAGCTAGCTAACGCTTCTATCTTAGGCGAGTTGTTTTTGCAGGGCTAGCAAATTTATCCAGCACTGCGATCCCATGTATAACCGGATACATAATTTACAACGACAAGACTCGGCATGGTTCTGCCCGATCCCGAGTCCGTGGCCC
>CASBPW010000134.1 GCA_949127685.1 Candidatus Sivonenia alaskensis PMM_0068
AAAGCCTGTTGTTCTAGAGAACTTGCAGAAGCCAGTTCAACAATTTCCCCCAAATACATCACCGCAACCCGGTCACAGAAATACAACACGACCTGAAGGTCGTGGGCAATGAAGACATAGGTCAAATTCCTCTGGGATTTCAGATCTGCGAGGAGATTGAGGATTTGGGCCTGGATCGATACATCTAAGGCTGAAATCGGTTCATCAGCCACAATCAAAGTCGGGTCTAAGGCTAAAGCCCGAGCAATTCCTACTCGCTGGCGCTGTCCACCCGAAAATTCATAGGGATAGCGGTCATGGAAATCGGGATTGAGGCCCACCTGTTCCATAAGCATCTGGACTTTGTCTTTCAAGGCACGTCCTGAAGCGACTTGATGGATTTGCAGAGGTTCGGCAATGCTATCTCCGACAGAAAGCCTCGGGTCCAGGCAAGCCTGGGGATTTTGAAAAACCATCTGCATTTTTCGGCGCAGAGGCTTGAGCTTGGATTCACTCCAAGTCGTGATGTTCTGGCCTTCAAAAATAATTTGACCACGGGTAGGCTTTAGCAGTCGGAGCAAAGTTCGGGCCAGGGTCGATTTGCCACATCCTGACTCTCCGACAATCCCCAGGGTTTCTCCTGGGTGAATATCTAAACTCACCCCATCCACCGCTCGCACCACGCCAACTTTTTTTCGAAAGAAAACACCTTCTCGAATCGGGAAATGTTGGGTTAGATCCTGTAAGGAGAGAAATTCGCCAGCCATTAACCTAGTGTAGCGTTCTGTTTGAATCTCATTAAATAGCGCCTGACCAGAGCGCTGCCCTTAGGCTTCAAGAAATGCTTAAACTTCTACATGAATAAAGCCCAAATCTTAATGCTTGATCTAAAGTCGCCTATAATGAAGAAAAGTTAAGCTTAGGCAGGGGTCCGCATGAAACAAAAGAACTATTCCTGGAAAGGTAGCCCCAACGCTGGTCTAGTCCTGATTTTGGCGGCAGCGGCGGCAGGTATCATTATCGTAGTCGCGGGATTTGGTGGCTAAGACCTCTACTTGGAGATGGATAGCTGCCAACTGACTTCGCAAACCGTCTCGAAACTCGTCAGTCCACGGATTCTGCTCAGACGTTGGCCACTTCCTTCGGCCAACGTCCAAATAGCCCCGCAACCTTGGCAAGATCCTTGACCAGATCATCAAACTTATCCGGGGTCAGGGACTGTGGTCCGTCGGAGAGGGCTTTGGCTGGAGTGGGGTGGACCTCAACCATCAGGCCATCGGTCCCAGCCGCCGCTGCTGCTAGCGACATCGATTTAACATATTCTGAAACCCCCGTGCCATGGCTTGGATCAATAACGATCGGGAGGTGAGTGAGGGAGCGCAATACAGGGATTACAGAAAGATCCAAAGTGTTGCGGGTGTATTGCTTGTCAAACGTCCGGATTCCCCGTTCACAGAGCACAACGTTGGGATTGCCCGCTGCCAGGATGTACTCTGCGGCAGAAAGCCATTCATCGATGGTTGCGTTCATGCCGCGCTTCAATAGAATGGGCTTAGGCTGACCGTGCTTATCCCGATAAAGGCCTACTTTCTTGAGTAGCGAGAAGTTCTGCATATTGCGGGCCCCGATCTGAATCATGTCCGCTACTTCGGCTACAACATTCAAGTCTTCTGTATCCATCAGTTCGGTAACTATCCCTAAGCCGGTCTTTTCACGGGCTAGAGCCAATAGTCCCAGCGCACTCTCACCGTGTCCTTGGAAGTCATAGGGAGAAGTCCGAGGTTTGTATGCCCCTCCACGCAGGAATTGGGCCCCAGCCGCCTTGACACGATGGGCTGTTTCTAAGATCATTTCTTCGTTTTCTACAGAGCACGGTCCGGTCATCAAAACAATGGGATGCTCTTCTCCAATGGGTATCCCGCGGACAAGCACGGTCGAGGGTTCAGGATGAAATTCCCGACTGGCTCTCTTATAGCGCTTTTTCACCCGCATCACCCTGTCGATGAAAGGGCTCAGTTCCTTCACCCGATCTTCTTCTAAAATACTGGTGTCCCCAATCAGACCAAGGACTACATTTTCTTTGCCCACCATCATCTGCGTGGAAAGACCCCATACTTCGAGGCTGGCTACAATTTCATCAACAATTTCCGATTGTGTTCCGGGTTTAATAACAATAATCATGGACCTATTTCTCCACTGTTTGAGAGGTGCGACGGTTACTACGCACCCGCGTGCCCTCGCTGCTTAGACCGTCTTTGAGACGGTGAAAATTAGTTTTTGCTTCTTCAAAGCCTAAAAGAGAGCCTTTTCTCCCTAGGTCCCAAGAAGCCGAGAGGCCGCCGTAGGTTATGCCTAAGACACCCAGTCCTAAAAACCCCATACTCACCAGAACCACGGCCACATTGGGTAAATGTATACCGCCGTACTTAATCAAGGAATAGGCAATAGGAAAAACAAGGATACCTAAAAATGTAGGGATACCTGCAAAGATAAACATCCGACGCCCCATCCGGTCGCTGATTTCCTTAGGTAGTTCGTCTTTACCGAAGGGAATTGCAGGGGATGGCGAAGCAGATGATAGCGGGGTAGAAGGGGTGCGTTTACCTTTTTTAGCCATATAAATATCGTATATGACTTATATCTCGACTGCGCTTGAGTTTTTGAGAAAGCTTTGAAAAAGCAATATAAAAAGTGATGGTCGTAGTCATCTGCGTGCAAGTTTCCGTGGTACCTTAAATCGGTTCTTAATATAATTGATCTTGCAGAACCATGATCTATCCGGTCAATTTTTTCTTAACTTAGAGTAAGCCTCTAAGGCAGATTACGCAGTAAATACTGTGGAGCAGCATCTATGCGCCGCCTCGCTAAACGTGTGGGCCATCTTACGCCCTCAACGACCCTGGCCATTACAGCGAAAGCAAAATCCCTCCAAGCCCAGGGAGTGGATGTATGCAACTTAGGAGCTGGAGAGCCTGATTTCGATACCCCTGAACATATTAAGCAAGCGGCTCAAGAAGCTTTAGCTCGCGGTGAAACCAAGTATGGACCGGTAGCAGGGTTGCCAGCATTACGGGATGCAATTGCCCAAAAAACTTCTCCTCAATACCACGCCGAGAATGTTTTGGTGAGTGCAGGGGGGAAGCATTCCCTCTATAACCTGATGATGGCGATGATAGACCCAGGGGATGAGGTTTTGATTCCTACGCCCTACTGGGTCAGCTATCCCGAAATGGTCAAGCTGGCTGGGGGCGTGCCTGTTTTTGTAGAGACCTTAGAATCTGAGGGATTCCGACTCACTCCCGAACAGTTGGAAGCAGCGATTACTCCCCGCACTAAGCTGTTGGTCTTAAATTCGCCTTCTAACCCGACGGGCATGGTCTATTCGCCCAAACATCTTGAAGTATTGGCCCAAGTCGTTGTAGAGCATGACTTGTGGGTAGTGTCGGATGAAATCTATGGGGCTCTCCTCTATGACGGGGCCATTCACCGGAGCATCGGCAGTTTTGGGCCAGAAATTTTTGCCCGAACCTTGATCAGTAGTGGCTTCAGCAAAGCCTACTCGATGACAGGGTGGCGCATAGGGTACTCACTCGGGCCTACCCAGGTGATCCAGGCAGCAACAGCCGTTCAGAGCCACAGCACTTCCAATATCACCACCTTTGCTCAATTCGGAGCGCTCGCAGCAATCACAGGAAGCAACGATTGTATTACGCTCATGCTTAACGCTTTTAATCAACGCCGGGAATACCTATATCAGGCTATCAGTCGTTTGCCTGGTATTACCTGTCTCAAGCCAGAAGGGGCTTTCTACCTATTTCCTAATATTTCAGCAATGGGTATAGGGTCTAACCAATTCGCCATGAGGCTCTTGGCAGAAGCACAGGTGGCTGTAATTCCAGGGGATGCCTTCGGTTCGGACCAACATATCCGTATCTCCTACGCGACCGACCTGGACACCCTGAAAAAATCTGTCGCTCGAATGGAGCAATTTCTAGGCGTAGGACTAGCTAGTCGTACTAGGTAGAGAACCATTTGCTTAATAAAGCTGCACATTGATACAAGAAGCCTACAATATACAGAGAGACGTAATGTTTCTTAATCTGACGTCTGCGGAGCCCTCATGGTTTCAGTTGCTAGCTTTTTTGATTTGGTTGAACAAGACCTCAATCAGCTCACAGAAAATGTAAAAAACCTTGTTGGAGCGAAGCATCAAGTCCTTCGCCTGGCAGCAGAGTATCTTTTTGAAGCTGGGGGCAAGCGGATCCGTCCCGCGCTGGTTCTGTTGATGGCGCGAGCGACCTCGCCTAGCGGGGAACCCACAGAAAAGCATCGCCGTTTGGCCGAAATAACCGAAATGATCCATACGGCTTCTCTCGTTCATGACGATGTGATTGATGTATCCGATGTGCGCCGGGGTGCAGAAACCGTTAATTATTTATTTGGCAACAAAGTTGCGGTACTGGCAGGAGATTTCCTTTTTGCCAAATCTTCTATCTATCTCGCTCGTCTGGGTAGCTTAGAGGTGGTTGAACTATTGGCTACAGTGATTGACCACCTTGCTGAAGGTGAAATGCTTCAAATTAAAAATCAATTTGATACTACCCTAGCCTTTGACGAATACATCGAAAAAAGCTTCTACAAAACGGCCTCTCTCATGGCGAATAGCTGTCGCGCAGCAGCCGTGCTAAGCGATATGCCTGAAGAATTGTGTGATGCAGCCTATAACTATGGTCGCCATTTAGGCATTGCTTTCCAGGTGGTGGACGACCTGTTAGATTTCACCAGTTCTACAGAGACCCTGGGTAAACCGGCTGCATCCGATTTGCGTCAAGGTCAGATCACCGCCCCTGTTCTTTATGCCCTTCAGGAATTTCCAGAATTATCCATCCTAATTCAGAGAGAATTCAAACTGAATGGAGATATTGAACAGGCCCTTGATTGGGTAAAAAAGAGTCAGGGTCTGATCCGAACGAAAGAGTTAGCGAACCAGCATATAAAGCAAGCCATTTTGGCCGTTGAAAAATTCCCTCCTTCCCCAGCCCGTCAAGCGATGATTGACCTGACAGATTATGTACTCAAGCGGGTTTTCTAATCTGCGAAGAATACGGCACCTATCTGGCCTGGCCAAAATAGGTAGCCATCGCTTCTGATTGATCAAACCCCGCCATACCACTCGTATCCCAAGTCCACCCAATATCCTGCCTGAGTCGGGATAGTTGCGACCAGTATAATTTCGGTCACCCATTTAATCTGTTTGTACCCTAATTTAATCGGGGAAGCCAATCGAATCGGAGCACCATTTTCTATGGGTAGCGGCTTTTTATTCTTCTCATAGGCCAGCAAGGTCTGGGGATGGACACAAGAAGCCATATCCCAAGTTTCGTAGTAGCCAGAGCGCTGACCCTGGTCGTTTACAAAACCATCAGCAGACCGGAAAAATACATACCGTGCCTCTGAGGTGGGTTGTGCTTTTTTGAGCACTTCAACTAAGGGAACGCCCCCCCATTGGGTAATCGCATCCCATCCTTCCACGCAAATATGACGGATGGTGGTGGACTTATAGGGTAGCGCTCGAATATCTCTAAGACTCAAGTTCAGAGGATTGTTGACCAATCCTTTGACAGTCAAACGGTACTGGTCCAAATTGACAGTCGGAGTATTATCCTCTGCCGTATTAATCAGCAGTGATTTGGGATTTACTTCGTTTGCACGAAACTCCTGTGCCAATTTTGTAGGACTGAAGATTAATTGTTCAAAGGTGCGGTTTAGGGGATCAGAAAGGGTATATAGCGTATTTTCAATATTTCCTTGAATCGCCCCTCTACCGCAGCCAGCAAGGAGCATACCCATCCCGCCAAGGGCCAGAAAGTTACGACGTGTCCTCATTAGATCTGACATGGAGAAACCTAGGTAAACATAGAACGAACTAATTTCCACTCCCCTACTTTAAGGGCCATCAGTGAATGCAGCGTTGTTAGGACAAGAAATATTGGAACAGAAATAAAATGCATGATTCGGAGTGCTTCCCAACTCCCAAAAATTCCTAAAATCCAGTCAAACTGAACAGGTTTAAACATTCCCAGCCCTGTAAGTAAGGCCAATAATAGTATCGGAATCATAGAAGTATAAACAATCCGATGAAACGCATAGTTTCTGCGTTTTGCATTACTGGATTCGCGGATAGCTTTTATATCGTTACTGCCTACATAGCGATTCTTCCAGCGTTTGGTAAAAAAGATATAGATTCCATACCACAGAAGATTCAGCCCAAAAAACCACATAAAGAAGAAGTGCCAATGGCGCGCTCCACCTAGCCAGCCTCCAAGCAAGAGTTCTGAGGGAAAGTGCAAACCAGCTCGCCCCCCAAAAACAGGATTGGCATTATAAATTTGCAAACCACTGCCCATCATCGCAAAGACGCTGATGATATTAACCCAATGAAAAATCTTAGCAGCCAACGCTTGCTGAAACCCGCTGGGACGTTTTGCGACACCGTTAACTTTTGCCGTAGTCATAGGGGAATCTTTATCGTTTTTCTAAGAGGAAACCTAGGGGCCTTGTGACTCTCATATTACGTACCTTCTCCTGATTTGGATGCAGACTTAAGAAAAATTCCTACCGCTCCGACTACGGGCACGCGGTAGCATGGCAAGAGCGAAAATGAACGCACTTCAGGAGAAACCTTATGAGTTTGGCTGTTGGCACCAAAGCCCCAACCTTTACGACACAGGATACAAGTGGCAAGACGGTTTCCTTAGAAAACTATGCAGGCAAAACGGTAGTCCTATACTTTTATCCTAAGGACGATACCCCAGGCTGTACCAAGCAAGCCTGTAGCTTCCGGGACAACTACAGTGCCTACCAAGACAAAGACATTACGGTGTTTGGGGTCAGCATGGATAACGTAGCTTCTCACCAAAAGTTTACGGAGAAGTTCAATCTACCTTTCCCCCTCTTGGCAGACACCAACGGAGCGATCGCTAAAGCCTATGGAGTGGATGGCGGCGGCTACGCCAAGCGCGTCACTTTTGTTATTGACGAAACGGGCAAGGTTGCCAAAGTCTATGACACGGTGAAGACAGATACCCATGCCAGCGACATTTTGGCAGACCTAGGGCTATAAAATGGGGGTCGTCTCTAAAAAGCACAGATTTTGTTCAATGGATTTTGTGCATGTGAAGAGATGACCCTTTATATTGATTTATCTCATGTGAAAAAGGAAATTGACCATGGACGTCATGGAATTTTTTAAAAAAAGCGAAGGCAACTGGTTTTCTCACCGGACCGGTCACTATTTAGGTGCTCGTAAGCAAGAAGCCGGAAAATCAGAAGTCTCTTTTACCTGCTATGAGCGAGACCATCCCAAGGTGCTCGCAGTCTGCGAACTTCATCAGGTGGACCCAGCCAGTGTAGCGGGGGGCGCAGAAGTTACTTGGACTGGAACGACAGCCTTCGATGAAAAGACTCATCAAAACATGGCGTTCCTAGTCCCTATACCTGATAAATATGACCCTTTATCAGGGCTGATCCTCCGTAATAAAGGCTATGCCGAAGAAGTTCCCGTGGCCGGCCGTTACCGGATGCACGCCGATGAATCCATGACCCTGGTCACGGAAAATAGTACCACCGAATCAGAAGAACGCCTTTGGTTTGCAAGCGCCAACCTACGGCTACGTACCGGGGTTATGAAGCACGCTGGTGGGTTTAGCATAACGACATTTTGTTCGGAAATCCGTCGCCTGCCTCCAGAACCTGCTAAGGCAGAGCAAGAAGTAAAGTCCTGAAACTAACGGCAGCCCAGTGACTTGCGGGTATCCACCTTCGTCACGGGATTGACCCCTTTTGCTCTCTTGCACAGTGCGGTCACCTCTGCCCCATCAATAATGGCATCGGTGAAGTCCACGCCTGTGACATCGGATCCTGTAAAAACAGTACCGGTAGCAGTAGTCAGGCTCAAATTGGCATTGATGAGCTTGACATTGATGAACTTAACACGGTCAAGTAGTGCCCCACTCAGATTGACATCCGTCAAATCGGAACCACTGACATCGGCACCACTCATCACTGACTTACTCATATCAGCACCTTTCAAATTCATATTCCGCATCGTGGTTTTTACAAAGCTACCTCTAATCATTTTCTTCCCCGAAAAATCTTTGCCCGTGATGTTAGTGGCATTGTAGTTAGAAACATCAGGTCTATAGACCGTTTGAGCTTGAGCAGGCGCCAATACAACTAGACACAGAGTCATTCCAAGAATTAAAATTTTCACCGTTTCCCATGCTCCGTATATTTTTCACTTACACCCCAATGATTTACGCGTATCTGCCTTTGTGATAGGATTTACGCCCTTAGCTCGCTGACAAAATTCTGCAGTTTGGAAAGTATCAAGGATCGCGTTGGTGAAATCTACCCCTGTGATATCCGTATTTTTAAATAGAGAACCCGTAGCCAAAACATCCCGCATATCGGCATTGGTAAGCTTAGCTCTGGTAAAATTTGCTCGGTCGAATAAAGCCCCGCGCAAGATAGCATTGGTCAGGTCTGAATCTTCAACATTGGTCCGTGCGAAAATGGCCTTTGTCAGATTGGCACCTCTGAGATTCATTTTGCGCATATTCGTCCGTTTAAACGTAGTTCCAGCCAGGTTTTTACCGGAGAAATCTTGATCACTCAAGCTGACACGATCATACAGTTTTTGGATCGGTTGAGCCTGACCTTGTGGAGACAAGACGGCTAAAATTAGAGCGAAAGCGAAGAGGGGAACCCAAAATTTCACGAGATAAACAGCTCCATGCTATGGGTAAGTTTTAAATTCTGTTTGTATTTTCCCACGCCCATGACGTTTATTAGCACTAAGGCATAAGCAAGACGTGTACAATTGTCCCGTTAGCTAGCTTAGTTCCGCGCTGCCTCCCCATGATCCCTCTTCTTCTACGTATCGAGAATTTTCTGAGCTATCGTTCCTGTGAGCTGAGCTTCCAAGGATTACATACGGCCTGTATTTGTGGAATCAATGGAGCAGGGAAATCCTCTTTATTAGAGTCTATGACCTGGGCGCTATGGGGCAAGTGCCGGGCACCTTCTGAAGATGACTTAATCCGCTCTGGGACCGAATCTGCCACCGTAGACATCACGTTTTTGTGCGAAGGTACTGTTTATCGAGTTTTGCGGAGTCGCCCCAGAAATAAAACAGGAGCCTTAGAGTTCCAGATTAGGGATGGCGAGCATAACTTTCGGTCCATTAGCCAACGCACCTTACAAGGGACACAGCAGGCTATTGAACAAGTTTTGAAGATGGACTATGAGACCTTTATCAATAGTGCTTATCTGCGCCAGGGCAGAGCGGACGAATTTACCCTTAAGAAACCCGCCGAACGTAAGCGCGTACTGGCGGAAATTCTCCGTTTAAGTCAGTATGATGCTCTGGCAGAGCAGTCACGAGAACTGGAGAAAGAATTCAAACTTAGTAGTAGTTCACTTAAAGAAGAGATTGAACATCTTGAAATAGAGTTGGACAAACGGCCCCAGGTAGAACAGCGCAAGTTGGAAGTCGCGCACTCCTTGAAAGTCGGACGCGAAAAGCAACAGGATCTCGAACAGAAAGGAACCCAACTATCCAAGCTCAAGCATCAGCGAGAAACTTTACTTTCTCAGCAAAAGTTAGGAATACAGCAAATACAAAATCTGTGTACTACCCTAGAACGGGAAATCACACAGCATAAACGCCAACAGGAAAAGGTTACGCAGCACCTCAAGGTTCTAGAGCAAGAGGGTCCTATTTTAGAAGGATGTACAATCTATCAAAAGCTTCAACAAGAAGACCAAGAACTCTATCATCGATTTAGAAGACAACAGGATCTTTTAGAAAAGAAAAGAAATCTAGAAGAAGAAATAGAAAAGGTGCGGCGCACTATAGCTTTTGAAGTCCAGACTTTAGAAAGTCGCACGGAAGACCTAAAAAAGCAATGGGCAGAATATCAGCAAATTTTAAATCAGAAACCTAAAGTTGA